>DASYJJ010000238.1:0-8726 GCA_035996605.1 Rhodanobacteraceae bacterium | reverse complement strand
CGCGGACGCGATCAACTCAGGAAGATACGGGTACAACAATCTGCAATGGTATGGCTTCACGTTCTACCACACGTTCAATGAGCACTGGCACGTTTCTTACGAGGCTTATCACCTGTTTCAGAATAACGTCCCCAATGCGCTCAACAGCGACGTGCAGACGATCTATGCACACGGCGGAGCGCCGTTCTCGTCGCAATACATACCATTCAACGCGCCCGATCAGGCGATTTGCGCCAACGCCACGGTGTTGACATGCACGGCCAACGTGCTGAGCACCGTTGCCTATATCAACTACAGCCCGGATCCGTTGAACAACTTTTCGTTCCGACCGGAATACTACTGGGACAAGCAAGGCCAGCGTACCGGCGTGGCATCGCGGTATGTAACCTTAGCTGTCGGTTGGCAGCATTGGTTTTCGCCACAGATCGAAGTGCGGCCGGAAATCGCCTGGTACCACTCGGTGAACGGACCCGCGTTCAACGGCAATTTTAACGCCGGCACTGCGCCGAACAAATCCTACGAGACGATTTTGTCTGGAGACGTCATTTTTCACTTTTGAGCACTGATCGACGTCATCCTTCACTATTGAGCGAGAAGCGCCATGTGTATTAGCAAACTTGTAAAAACGATTGTCAGGAGCAGCCAGACCACGGCGCTGCTCGATGTGATCTTCCACTTCTGAAGATCGAAATGGAGACATCGATGCGTACGTTGATCCGCAATGCGCTGATGCTGCTGCTGGCCCTTACAATATTGACCGGAGTGATCTATCCGTTGCTGGTAACCGGCGTGGCCCAGGCGGTGTTTCCCGCGCGCGCCAACGGCAGCCTGATCGTGCGCGACGGCCATCCGATCGGATCGGCTTTGATCGGCCAGCCGTTCTCCGATCCGAAATATTTCTGGGGCCGGCCGTCCGCGACCACGCCGTTCGCCGACAACAGCGCATCGTCGACCGGTTCGAACCTAGGTCCGACCAACCCGGCGCTCGCCGATGCGGTCAAGCAGCGCATCGAAGCGCTGCGCGAGGCTGATCCAGGCAACACCTCGCCCGTCCCGGTCGATCTCGTCACCGCCTCCGGCAGCGGCCTCGACCCACATATTTCACCCGCCGCAGCGGCGTATCAGATCGTCCGCGTGGCGCGCGCGCGCGGCGTTTCTTCCGAGACAGTCGCAAAACTCGTATCCGGCGCGACCGAAAACCGCACGTTCGGCCTGCTCGGCGAGCCTCGAGTGAATGTGCTCGCGCTGAATCTTGCGCTCGACGGAAAATAACCCACGCGGCCAGATCAGGGGGATCGGTCCCGACACTCCCACGCTGCATCCGCGCCTGACGCTCGCATTGGGCTAGCCATGCGCGCGCCCGATGCCGCATGATGGCGCAACAACGACTGCCCATCATCGATTCGGCGCTCGTCCGTGATCGCGAGGATCGACGAGCGGCGGTTCGAGGCCGCGCTTTTCATGTCCCCCAACGCTTCCGACCGCCGACCCGACCCCGACGTCCTTCTCGCGCGCGTGAAGGATCAGGAGTCGCGCGAGCTCCGCGGCCACCTCAAGATCTTTTTCGGCGCCACAGCCGGCGTCGGCAAAAGCTATGCGATGCTCGAAGCCGCGCGGCGCCAGCGCCAGGACGGCACAGATGTCGTGGTCGGCTACGTCGAACTGCACGGCCGGCCTGAAACCGAGGCGCTGCTCGAAGGCCTCGAAATCCTGCCACCGATGCGCCTTGAGCATCGCGACATCGTGCTCACCGAGTTCGATCTCGACGGCGCTCTCGCGCGCAAACCCAAGCTGCTGGTCGTCGACGAGCTCGCGCACAGCAACCATCCCGGCGCGCGCCATCCGAAGCGATGGCAGGATGTCGAAGAACTCCTCGCGGCCGGCATCGATGTCTACACGACCGTCAATGTGCAGCATCTGGAAAGCCTGCACGATGTCGTCGCGCAGATCACCGGTGTCGACGTGCGCGAGACCGTGCCCGATCGGGTGTTCGCGGCGGCCGATGAAGTCGAGATCGTCGATCTCCCGCCGGACGAGCTGCTCGAACGCCTCGCCGACGGCAAAGTGTACGTGCCGGAAAAGGCGCGGCGCGCAGCCCAGAATTTCTTCCGCAAGGGAAACCTGATCGCGTTGCGTCAGCTTGCGTTGCGCGCCACGGCCGAACGTGTCGACGCCGCGATGCGCGAGTACCGCGAGAGCCACGCGATCTCGGCGACGTGGGCCGCCAACGAGCGCATTCTCGTTTGCGTTGGTCCCGATCCGCTTTCGCTGCGTCTGGTGCGCTCGGCCGCACGAACGGCCGGCGCGCTGCATGCGCAATGGCTTGCCGTCTACGTCGAGACTCCAAAGTTGGTACGCCTGCCGCAGCCGGCGCGTGACCGGATCCTGCAAACGTTGCGCGTTGCCGCCGAGCTCGGTGCCGAAACTGCAAACCTCAGCGGCGAAAGCGTCGCCGCAACGCTCATCGAGTATGCACGCAGCAACAACGTCAGCCGGATCATCGTCGGCAAACCGCTGCGCAGCCGCTGGCGCGACCGCTTCGATGTCTCGCTCGTCGACGAGCTGATCCGTCAGAGCGAGACGATCGACATCTACGTGATCAGCGGCGAGCCGGGACAGGAAAGTCCGGCACCACCACGGATTCCACGCCGGAGCAGCCGCTGGCCGGCGTATCTGAAATCGCTCGCCGTCGTTGCGATCGCAACGCTGATCTGCTCGCAGATGAGCGGACGCTTCGAAAGCACGAACGTCGTGATGGTGTACCTGCTCGGAACCGTGATCGTCGCTGCCAGATTCGGGCGCGGTCCTTCCGCGTTGGCCGCGGTGCTGAGCGTGGCGCTGTTCGATTTCCTGTTCGTGCCGCCGCGATTCTCGTTCGCGGTCTCCGACACGCAGTACGCGATCACGTTTACGGTGATGCTGACGACCGCGCTTCTGATCAGTCATCTTGCGGCCCTCGGAAAGCGTCAGGCTTCGGTGGCGCGCCAGCGCGAGCGCCGCGCAGCCGAGCTCTATGCGCTGAGCCGCGAACTGTCTCGACGGCGCACGATCGACGAGCTCTCGAAATTTCTCGTGCGTCACGTCCTCGCGAGCGTCGAGGGCGAAGCGGCAGTATTGCTGCCGGACGCGGCCGGAAAGATCCAGGACCCGACGCATTTCTGCGATCGTGGCTTCGCGCGCGCCGAGGCGAGCCTGGTGCGTTATCCCGTTCCGGGCAATGATCTCGGTATCGCGCAATGGGCTTACGATCACAAGAAGAAAGCCGGCCTGCACACCGACACGCTCGCAAGCGCGACTGCGATGTACCTGCCTTTGAACGCGCTCAAGCGCTGCATCGGGGTGCTGGGTCTGCGGCCCACCGATGCCCGCCAGCTGCAGATTCCCGAGCAGATGCATCTCGTCGAGGCGCTCATCAATCAGGCGGCCGTCGCGATGGAGCGCGTGCAGCTTGCAGAGGCGGCTCAGGAAGCCGACGTGCAGGTCGAATCGGAACGCCTGCGCAATGTGCTGCTGAGCGCGATATCACACGATTTCCGCACGCCGCTCGCGACGATCATCGGCTCCGCGTCGACATTGCGCGACAGCGAAGCGGCACTCGGCGAAACGCGGCGGCGCGCGCTGCTCGACACGTTGCTGCACGAGGCCGAGCGCATGAACCGGCTGGTCGGAAACCTGCTGGACCTGACACGTTTCAGCGAAGGCCGCATCGAGCTGCGGCGCGAGTGGGTCGCGATCGACGAATTAATCGGCGCCGTGCTCGCACGCCTTTCCGACCTGCTCGCTTCCCACCCGGTCGCTTTGCAGCTTCCGCAGGATCTTCCGCTGGTTTCGGGCGACGAGGTCATGCTGGAGCAAGTGCTTTCGAATCTGCTCGAAAACGCTGCGCGGCATACGCCCGCTGGCACGGCGATCGATATCGGTGCTGCGGTTGCAGACGGTTCGCTCGAAGTCGTCGTGCGCGATCACGGTCCCGGATTTCCAGCCGGAGAAGAGAGCCGCGTGTTCGAGAAGTTTCATCAGGCGCGGCCCGAGGGCGCGCAAAGCGGTTTTGGACTCGGCCTTGCGATTTGCAAGGCGGTGGTCGAAGCGCACGGCGGCAGCATTTCGGCGCGCAACGCACCGGGCGGCGGCGCAGAATTCCGCTTCACGCTGCCCCTGCCGCCGACAGAGCCGCCGGTTCCGTGAGCACGCCGCGTGTCAACCTGCTGCTGATCGAAGACGATCCGCAAATCCAGCGTTTTCTCGCCACCGCGCTGGAAGCGCACGGCTATGCACTGGTGGCCGCGCGCACTGGCAACGAAGGTCTGCAACTTGCCGCGACCTCAGAGCCTGGCATCGTCATCGTCGATCTTGGCCTGCCGGACATGTCGGGACTCGACGTTATCCAGCGCCTGCGCGAATGGTACGCGCGGCCGATCATCGTTCTTTCGGCGCGCGATAAGGAAACCGACAAAGTCGCCGCGCTTGATCTCGGCGCAGACGATTACCTGACCAAGCCGTTCGGGATCGGCGAGCTTCTCGCACGCCTGCGCGTGGCGGAACGTCATCTTTCAGGCCGCAGCGGTGCAGCTGGGGATGCGCGTATCACGATCGGCGATGTCGCGATCGATCTTGCCGCGCACCGCGTGCAGCGCGACGGCGCGGATATTCATCTGACGCCGATCGAATACGAACTCCTGACGACGCTCGCACGTCATCGCGGCAAGGTAATGACGCATCGCCAGCTGTTGCGCGAGGTTTGGGGTGCCGCGCACGTCGAATCGCCGCAATATCTGCGCATCTACATGCGCACGCTGCGCCGCAAGATCGAAGCGGACCCGGCGAGGCCTCGATTGCTGTTGACCGAAGTCGGCGTCGGCTATCGTCTCGCGGACGAGTAGCGACCGTTCGTCATTGTTTGCATCCAGATTCCGAAGCGCATGTCAGTGTGACAACCGCGGCTCCTTTCCGAGCGCGAACACCACGATCTGCTCATCGCTGTAAACCGGCGCGCCGAGTCGCTCGGTCACCTTGGATGCGCACGCCGCCATATCTGGCCAGGGGTTTTCGAGACCCGGCGGCACCGACCACGGCCGCATGCGCAGGACGAGATAGTCGGCGCCCAGATTTGCGCCCTCTACCACGTCGGCGAGCCGCCCGATGCGGCGGAATCGAACGCCCGTCGCCGTGGACGCGAACTCATCTGCTTCGCTGCTGCAAAACGGCGCGGCCAGCGCAAATTTGACGTTCTGGCGGTGGATCGCCTGATACCAGGGATCGGGAAGATAGTGTGATATCAGGCGCGCTGGCGTTTCGATCAGCGTGATGCTGCCGGGCGGCCGTGTAGCGAGATCGCGATAGAACGCGGGCACCGGGCCGAGATCGAGTCGCGTCGCATACGGATTCGCGGCGGAGGCGAAATCGAACTGGAACAGTTCGTGGCCCATGAACTGGTTCGGAAAATGGTAGTAGCCTGGCAGCGGACCCGCCGCGACAAGGCCAATCAACGCGAGCATCGCGCCCGCGCATGCGACAGCATGGATGCGCAATTGCGCCACGACGAATACGATGCCCTCGGCGACGAACATCAGCACGAAAGGCACGATCGGCAGCACATAGCGCACGAATGTCTGCTGATGCTGCACCCATGCCGGCCGGCTCAGCGCAATGACGATCGTTCCGACCAGCATCAAGCTACCGATATACGCGGTGAACCGCGGCTCGCGTCGCCCGAGACGCCACGCGCCGATCGCGAACAGGAGCGCAAGTACGACGCAAAGCCATGCGGCTGAAATGCCGAATGTCATCAGCGCCGATCGATAAAGCGTGTCGAAATTGATCTCGCCTGCGCCGGCTTTCGCGGCCATCGCACGCCAGTCATTGGAGATCGGCGGTGCGAGCACGAGAGCGAGTCCTGAGATCGTCGCAAGCGCGAGCACGATCATCCGCACGACATCGCGCACACCGGCCTCGCGAGTGGAACCGCGTCGGGTTTTCCACAACGCCGCCAACCCGAACCAAACGAACGGCCATAGCGTGAAGACGATCGTGAGTATGTGCAGCCATGCCGCGGCCACCGTTGCGAGGACATAGGCGACGGCCCAACCTTGCTTTCTGCCGGCCTGCCACCGATCGAATGCGACGATCGCGATGAACGCGAAAAGGCAATCCAAGGCGTACGGCCGAGCGGTCCGGCTGAGATAGACGAGCACCGGCGAGATCGCCAGCAGCGCGAGCCACACGGCGCGCACCGGCCATGTCAGCACACTGCGCAGCAGAAACGGCGCGACGATCATCAGCACGACGCCCGCGATCAGCAGTGGCAAGTGCATCTGCCATTCGCTGAGCGCGCCGAGATCGTAGAGCCAGCGGTAGTACAGCGTCAGCGGGATGCAGTGATCGGCGAAGCCGAAATGGGTCGCGATTGCGCTCGCATCCGAGCCGATCAGCATGCGCACCGCGTGCCATTCATCGTCGATCAGCGTCTGTGTGCGCAATTGGTAAAGGCGCAGCCAAACTCCTGCGACGAATGCGAGAAGACCGAGCGCAAACCACGGCCACGCACGCCGGTCCCGTAGCGGGTAGAACGAATCGGGATTCAGCATGCGCGCGTGAGCGAGGCGGAGTCCGCGCCGGGCTTCAGACGCAGCGCAGCGTCGGGCGAAAAGAGACGCGGTCTTGCGATCTTCCACTTCCAAAGGCGATACAACACGCTGGTCCATAGCACGCCGCCGCCGTAAATGACGGACCGGCGGAAATTGATCTGGCTCGCCTCGGCGAAATAGCGCGTGGGACACGAAAGTTCGCCGACGCGCATCCCGAACGCAATCGCCTGCACGAGCATCTGGTTGTCGAAGACGAAATCATCCGAATTCTGTGCGAGAGGCAGCGTCTCGAGCACGCATCGCGAGAACGCGCGATAGCCGCTATGGAATTCCGACAGCTTGGAGCTGACCAGTACGTTCTGCACCGCGGTCAGAAAACGATTGGCGATGTACTTGTAGCGCGGCATGCCGCCGGCAAGCGCGGTATTGCCGAGGATGCGCGATCCGATCACCACATCATAGACATCCGATGCAACCATCGCCGCCATCGCGGTGATGAGTCGCGGCTCGTACTGATAATCCGGATGCAGCATCACCACGATGTCGGCGCCACGTTCGAGCGCGAGCGCGTAGCACGTCTTCTGGTTGCCGCCGTAGCCGCGGTTGGCGGGATGGCGATGCGTGACAATCCCGAGTTGCCTGGCGACCGCGACCGTCGCGTCGTCGCTCGCGTCGTCGACCAGCAGAACTTCGTCGACGACGTCCCGCGGAATCGCCGCGTAGCACACCGCGAGCGTCTTTTCCGCGTGATACGCGGGCATGACGACGATGATTTTCTTTCCGTGCAGCATGGCCGGCCCGGGTGAAAACGAAAAACGCCTGCACGGCGGCGCTCGATTTCCTGCGGAGCCGGCGCGGCGGGCGATTCTAACATCGCGCCCGATGCGGCCTCGACGCATCGACACCGCCGAGCCGCTAGAATCCGATGTTGCCGGCCCCGTAGCTCAGCTGGATAGAGCGTCCCCCTCCTAAGGGGAAGGTCGCACGTTCGAATCGTGTCGGGGCCGCCATTAAATCAATACGTTAGGTTGGACGCACGGGACGGCGGTTAGCAAGATGTCAACAAGATGGAGGGTGCTATGCACAAGCAATGGTTCGAAGTCCGACGGCATCACGAGCATTCAGGTGATGATCTTCGCAGTCGCGACATCTTGGCGGACATCGATAAGGCAATGAAACGCGCCGAGGAGCACACGCTTGGTTTCGTGGCCACTATTCACGAAGAGCTTTCTCAGACCGATTCGGCGATTGTATCGGTCGAATCTAGAAGCGATGATCAAGCTGCCGCAGATTCGCTCAAAGCCGCGCTCGGCAGCGAGCACCTAATTGCGACGCCTATCGATGGTTCTAAGTTCTCCATCTGAACTGCTGGTGGCAACTTCTGTGAACGTCGTCGGGCCTCCAAGCCACCGTACTTTCGGATGATCCTGCGGCAAATCCTGCGACTTCATACCAAATGATCGACTCAACGCTTGTCCTCATCAGCCTGCAGGCATTGGTAGTCGCATTCCTGGCGTTACATGACTGGATACCGCTTGGGTCGCTCAATGATCTTGATGCGGTCCAAGCGGCAGATTCGCGCGCGAAGCTCGTGCGTACGACCTTGCTCAGCACCGTGCCGTATGCAATCGGATTCGTTGCAAGCGTGCTCTATGCGCGCACCGGTTTCCCATCATGGTTGCGCTGGTGGCTTTGGATCAGCTACGGCGCCCTCGTCTACGGCATGGTGCGAGCGTGGTGGCTGCCCTATTTCTTCGTCAACGATCGTGTGCGGGCCGAACGCTATAGGCGCATGTTCGAACATACGCATTCGTTCATGCCAGAACGCAACGGCATTCGACCCAATACTTTGCACGTGATATTTCACGTCGCGGTGCTCGCAGTTGTCGCGCTACTCATCAGCGCGTTGTGATGCAAGGGCCAAAACCGGACATGCCGACGACAACCGATCAATACTGGCAGTGTCCCGCGGAATGCTCGGACTGAAAACCTCCAGCACGTTCGGCACAGGCAGATAGTCGAACTGCGCGAGCTGGGCGGGCTACGACGTCGCGTGCGAAGTGAGCGACCACACAACTGCGACAAATAACAACGCGGTGATGAGTGGGAAACACCAGGCGTATGGATGCGGGTGGCCGGACT
>DASYJJ010000237.1:0-1995 GCA_035996605.1 Rhodanobacteraceae bacterium | reverse complement strand
ACGGCAAAGGCCGGCGCGCCGGCGTCGAATACGTCTCGGCGAATCCGACAGGCCCGCTGCACGTAGGTCATGGCCGCGCAGCGGCGATCGGCGATTGCATCGCACGCGTGCTCGATGCGAACGGCTGGCAGGTCGTGCGCGAGTTCTACTACAACGATGCCGGCGCGCAGATCAACAACCTCGCGCTTTCGGTGCAGGCGCGCTGCCGCGGCGTCGAGCCCGACAGCCCGGACTGGCCGGCGGATGGCTATCGCGGCGAATACATCAAGGATGTCGCGCGCGCGTATCGCGAGAGAGAGAGCGTGCACGCGGACGGCGAAGATGTCGTCGGCAAAGGCGATGTCGATGATCTCGACGCGATCCGTCGTTTCGCTGTCGCGTATCTGCGCCGCGAGCAGGATGCCGATCTCAAGGCATTCGGCGTCCGTTTCGATGTGTATTACCTTGAATCTTCGTTGTACGGCGACGGCAAGGTCGAGGAAACGACGCGCCGGCTCGTCGCTGCCGGACATACCTACGAGGAAGGCGGCGCGCTGTGGCTGCGCACCACGGAATTCGGCGACGACAAGAATCGCGTGATGAAGAAGTCGGACGGCAGCTACACGTATTTTCTGCCCGACGTCGCGTATCACCTCTCCAAATGGCAGCGCGGCTACGAGCGCGCGATCACGGAGCTTGGCGCGGATCACCACGGTTCGCTCGCGCGCGTGATCGCCGGCTTGCAGGCGCTCGACGTCGGCATCCCGAAGAACTATCCCGAGTACGTGCTGCACCAGATGGTCACGGTCACGCGCGGCGGCGAAGAAGTGAAGCTCAGCAAGCGCGCCGGCAGCTATCTCACGCTGCGCGATCTCATCGACGAAGTCGGGCGCGATGCGACGCGTTATTTCCTGATCGCGCGCAAATCCGATTCGCAGCTGATCTTCGACATCGATCTCGCACGCGCGCAGACCAACGACAATCCGGTCTACTACATCCAGTACGCGCACGCGCGCGTCGCCAGCGTGATGCGTCAGCTCGCCGAGCGCGGACTCGCATGGGATCGCGCGAACGGTGTCGCCAATCTCGCCCGCCTCGACAGCGAATCAGAGCAGGCGCTGATGGTCGAGCTTTCGCGCTACTCTGAAGTGGTCGAGACCGCGGGCGAAAACCTCGAACCGCATCTCGTCGCGACGTATCTGCGCGAGCTCGCGGCGGCGTTCCATATGTACTACAACACGCATCAGTTTCTGGTCGACGACGCGGCCGTTCGCGATGCGCGGCTCGCACTGGCGCAGGCGACGCGGCAGGTGCTTGCAAATGGCCTGGAACTTTTGGGTATTTCCGCTCCGGAGAGCATGTAATGGCAGCAAGAAAAGGGCGCCAGGCGACGCGCGGCGGCGCAAGCAAGTCGTGGCCCGCCTGGGTCTGGGTCGGTATCGGCCTCGTGCTCGGCATCGGACTGATGCTGGTCGTGCTGTTCAAGGATTGGGCGCCGCTTCTGCGCAAGCAGAACCTGCCGCAGCCGAATCCCGCGGCGACCGCTCCGCAAGCCAGCGAGCCTGCCGTCGCCGACACCGGCAAGCCGAAAGAGCCGCCGAAGAAAAGCTACGATTTCTACAAAGTGCTCGAAGCGAACGAGGTGGTCATTCCCGACGCCGAACTTTCCGCAAAGGCGCGCGCCGAACAGCAGGCCCGGACTGCGCCCAACGCCACGACAACGCCACCTCCGCCGAACGCGGCGGCGTCCGGCGGTCGCTACATTCTCCAAGCGGGTTCGTATCCGGATGCGAAGGGCGCGGATGAGATCAAGGCCAAGCTTGCGCTGCTCGGTTTCGTCGCGCAGGTGCAGCCGGTGACGGTCAACGGCAAGGCGTGGCATCGCGTCAGACTCGGCCCGTACGCGAGCGCGAGCGAACTCGAGGATGCCAAGCGCGCGCTCAACGACAACGGCATCAACGCGATCGCGCTGAAGGAAACGCCGCCGACGCAGCAGTGATTACGTCAGTGATTGCG
>DASYJJ010000236.1:0-9180 GCA_035996605.1 Rhodanobacteraceae bacterium | reverse complement strand
TGGGACAAACGCTCGGTGTGCTCGGCCTTACCGTGCTTTCGCTCGCCGATCTGATCGATTTCGTGCTGTTGCTGTATCTCGTGCTGGTTTTGGTCCGCGTCGTCATCAGCTTCGTCGGCGCGGACAGCTATCATCCGGTCGTTCCGCTCGTGTTGCAGCTCACCGAGCCGGTGCTGAAGCCGTGCCGGCGCTTGCTGCCGGCCATCGCCGGTATCGATTTCTCGCCGATGATCGTCCTGCTCGTGATCACGCTCGCCCGCGTCTTGATCGCAAAGCCGCTGCTCGATGTGGGTCTGCGCCTGGCGCAGGGATGATGCACGCGTGCGCCACACGCAGGTGAGAAACAGCACGAACGCCGATCGGCGCGCCGGCGCGATCGCGTGGCTGTACATCGCTGCGTTCGCGCTCGTCGGCACCGCCGCGCACGCGCAATACGCCGAGAATTTCGGCGAATATCGTGTCCGCTACAACGCACTGCCGACCCAGCACCTGCTGCCCAGTGTCGCGCAAGCGTACGGCATCGTCCGCTCGCACGAACGCGGGCTGGTCAACATCGCCGTGCAAAGAAACTCGGCCGGCGACACGTCCGCACCGATCCGTGCGACGCTGAGCGGAACTGCAACTTCGCTCGGCGGCCAACGTGTCGCGCTGAAATTCCGAGAAATCGCCGAAGACGGCGCGGTCTACTACATCGCCGAATTTCCGATCAGCGCGCCGGACACCTACCGGTTCGATGTTTCGATCACGCCCGAAAGCGCAACATCGCCGTATCTGCTGAAGTTCGGACAGGATTTCGTTGCGGACTGAGCGTGTCGTAAGGCGACTCAGCTCCTCCCTGCCGCCCAAGCTGCGATGACTCTGTGCAACGCATCGAGTCCGTCGAACAGCGCCGCCGGCCCCGGCTGCAGGATGATCGGCGACTTGATTTCATGCAGCTCGCCGTCGCGAACCGCGGGAATCGACGACCAGCCCGCGCGCGCCGCAACATGCTCGGACCGGAATTTCTTGCCGCACCACGAACCGAACACGATGTCCGGCGCGCGCCGCGCGACCTCGCCCGCATCGGCAATGATGCGATCGCGCGCAAGCGGCATCGCCGCGCGTTCCGGAAAAACATCATCCCCGCCGGCGATGCGGATCAATTCGGCAACCCAGCGGATTCCGGTGATCAGCGGATCATCCCACTCCTCGAAATAGACGCGCGGACGACACGGCAATTTCGCCGCGGCGCGCTCGATCTCCGCGATGTGATCGCGCGCGCGCCGCACGTACGCTTTGGCGGCGTCCGCCGCGTCGACCAGTGCGCCCAGCCGCAGCATGTAGTCGAGAATTCCCTCGACACTTCGATGATTGGAGATCCAGACCTCGATGCCGGCACGCACGAGATCGCGCGCGATATCAGCCTGGATATCGGAAAATCCGATGACGAAATCCGGCTGTAATTCGAGAATCGCGCCGATCTTCGCGCTGGTGAACGCGGAAACCTTGGGTTTCTCCTTGCGCGCACGAGGCGGCCTCACTGTAAAACCCGAGATGCCGACGATGCGATGCTCTTCGCCGAGAGCGTAGAGCACCTCGGTCGGTTCTTCGGTGAGACAGACGATGCGTTGCGGGCCGGACATCAGTGGATGCGCGAGCTACGGATAAAGCAGACCCCGTTTCCAAACGCCGCCGCGCTTCGAGTAGCAGACGCGTTCGTGCAGGCGATGCAGCGCTCCGTACCAGAATTCGAAGCGATCGGGACTGACTTGATAACCGCCCCAATTCGGCGGCCGCGGAACCGGGTTGCCTTCGAAGCGACGCTCGAACTCGGCGATGCGTCGCTCGAACGTCTCGCGATCCGCCAGTTCCTGCGACTGCAGCGACGCCCAGGCGCCGATCTGGCTTCCGCGCGGTCGCGATGCAAAATAAGCGTCGGATTCCGTTGCCGAAAGCGGCTTTGCGTCGCCTTCGATGCGAACCTGCACCTGCTCGCGCAAAGGTTTCCAGTGGAAACAGAGAGCGACCTGCGGATGCTCGGCCACCTGCGCGCCCTTGAGGCTTTCGTGATTGGTGAAAAAACGGAAACCATCGGCATCGACACCCTTCAGCAACACGATGCGAGCCGACACGCGCCCATTCTTGTCGGCGGTCGCGAGCGTCATCGCGGTCGGTTCGCGATCGCCGCTCGCACGCGCTTCATCGAGCAGGCGGATGAACGTCGTCAGCGCCTCTTGGTAAAGTGACGCCGATGTTTCGCGCGAGGAACTCGTGTCCATGCACCAAGATGCTAGCACGCGTTCCGGTTACGACGACGCAACCGTCGATGGCCTGCTCGAAGCGATGCTGGAGTGCTTGCCGCGGCGACGCGGTGCGGCGCTGGTCGGCCTTTCCGGACTCCAGGGCAGCGGCAAGTCGACGCTTGCGCGTCAGATCGCGGCGGCGGCGCGAACGCGTGGCATATGGATCGAGATTCTTTCGCTCGACGATTTCTATTTCGGGCGAAGCGCACGTGCGGCCCTCGCGCGCGAAGTGCATCCGCTGTTGGCAACACGCGGCGTACCCGGAACCCACGATCTGGCGTTGCTCGATCAAACGCTGCGCGCGCTCCGCAATGCAACGCCGCGACATCCCGCGCGGGTTCCGCGTTTCGACAAGGGCCGTGATACGCGCGTACCGCCGTCCCGTTGGAGGCGAGTCGCGCGAACGCCGCGACTGATCCTGCTCGAAGGCTGGTGTATCGGCGTGCCGCCGCAACGCGCTCGCGAGCTCGTGCTGCCGGTCAACGCGATCGAACGCCGCGATGATGCGAAAGGTGCCTGGCGAAGCTGGGTCAATGCGCAGCTCGCGGGCGACTACGCTCGCCTGTGGCGGAAACTCGATGCGCTGATCCTGCTGGCCGCACCGAATTTCGCGATCATCGAGCGCTGGCGCGGCGAGGCCGAGCGCGAACTGCTCCGGCGCAACGCTCCGCTGGCGATGCCGGCGCCGACGCTGCGTCGATTCCTGATGCACTACGAACGACTGAGCCGCCATATGTTGCGCGCGTTGCCGGCCATCGCCGACATCGTCATAACGCTCGATGAAAATCGACGCGTGCGCGGCATCCGTATCGCGCGCAGATCGCGTTAGTGCGCGGGTTCGACGACCACCGCGGTGCCGTAAGCGAGCACCTCGGTCACGCCCTGCATGTCTTCGTTCGCGTCGTAGCGCATCGCGATCACGGCGTTCGCGCCGAGCGCCGCCGCGTGCTGCATCATCAGCTCGAACGCTTCCTCGCGCGCCCGTTCGCAAAGTTCGGTGTAGAGCGTGATGTTGCCGCCGACCAGGGTCTGCAACGCAGCGCCGATATTGCCGACCACGCTGCGCGAACGTACCGTGATTCCACGAACTACGCCGAGCTGCCGGACGACGCGCCAACCGGCGAGGTCGTTCGTGGTCGTCACCTTGTCACGCGTCATCACCGCCATGGCCTTCTCCGTTCCAGTCTGCGCTTGCGGCCTGCTGCATCACGTGCACGAATTGTTCGACGTTGAGCGGTTTGGTCAGGTAGTGATCCGCGCCGGCGCGAAGCGCCGCTTCGCGCGCTTCGGTCGTCGCGGTCGCCGAAAGCGTCACGATGCGGCCCTTGTAGCCGCGCGAGCGGAGCTTGTAAACCGCTGCGTTGCCGGACAAACCCGACAGCTCGACATCGATCAGCAACACGTCGGGCCGACCGGCCATCGCTTCCAGTACGGCGCTCTGCGCATCGGCAACCACGCGCACGCGGAAACCAAGATCGCCGAGCAACGCCTCGAGCAGGTGCGCAACGTCCGAGTCGTCGTCGGCCACCAGGATGCTGCGCCCTTGCAGCCAGAATCGCGGCGCGATCGCGTCGTCTGCATGCGCCGCGGGGCGTTCTTTCGCGCGCGGCAGCGTTATGCGGAATGAGCTGCCGCGGCCGACATCCGAATCGAAAGCGAGCGTGCCGTGCATCTGCTCGATCATGCGCTTGACGATGCACAACCCAAGTCCGGCGCCTTTGCTGCCCGCATGTCCGCCGCGGTTGAACGCCATGAACACGACATCGCGATGCGCAGCGGCGATGCCGATACCAGTGTCGGTGATATCGGCATGAAGGGTCTGCGCGCGCCACACGACGTCGGCAGTGATCTCGCCGCGGCGCGTATAGCGCACGGCATTCGAAAGCAGGTTGATCAGGACTTGACGCAGACGTATCTCGTCGAACACCGGCTGTTCGGCGTCCTCGAGCGTGAGGCTGACCCGCAAATTGAGACCTTTTTCTTCCGCCAGCGGGCGGAACATCGCGTCGAGATCCTTGACCAGCGCTTCAAGGTCGACCGGCGTCGGATTCAGAAAGGGCGCTGCGATTTCGCCGCGACCGTATTCCAGAAGATTCTCGGCAAGCGTAAAAAGATAGGTGGCATTGCGACGCACCGCGTGCAACGCTTCGCGCATCGACGGCTCGGCTCCGGCGCGACGATCGGCCAGCTGCAGATAACCGAAGATCGAAGTCAGCGGCGTGCGGAATTCGTGGCTCAGCGTCGCGATCAGCGCGTTCTTGAGCGCATTCGCTTCTTCCAGACGCGCCTGTTGACGCTCGAGTTCGCTGCGGATCTGCTTGAGCTGGCCGATCGCCTTCGATTTGGCCTGGCTGACCAACGCCTCTTCGTGACCGATCTGCTGCTGCACGCGACGTCGTTCGCGCTCGGTTTCCGCGTCGAGCAGCAGCACGTGGAACGTGTCTCCGTCGGGAACCAGATGCAGATGCGCGCTGCGACCGTTGGCCAGCTCGACGAACGGCACGTCCTGCGGCTCGTGCAATGGAAGTCCGATGAAGATATCGCGCAGCGTCTGCACGCCGAGCGAGGGATTGTTGCCGTCGATGCCGTAGTGCGTCGGATCGCCGCGGACATCGCGCAGGCGCCATTCCGAGTCGAAGCAGAGCAGCAACGGGTGCACGCGATCCCAGAAGAGTTCGCGAAGATAGCCCTCGACGCGGGGTGGAATGCCGGCAAAGTCGAGCGAGCTCACGAGGCGAGCCTCATCGCGATATCGGCGAACGCCGCTTCGACGCCTTCGCCGGAACGCGCGCTGGTTTCATGCACGGGCAGCGAGCGACGGAGCTCGGCAAGCGCCGAAGGCGCGACCTCCCAGCGCTCGACCAGGTCGAGCTTGTTCACCGCGAGGACGACCGCGGCATCGGGCAGCAGCGTGCGTGATTGCATCAGGAGATCGAGCGCGGCGTTGAGACTCCGCTCACGCGTGCCGTCGGCGACCAGCAGCAGCGCCGACGCACCGCGCAGGTACGTCATGTTCAGCGCATCGAGATGGCTGCGCCCGGCAATGTCCCAGATCACGAGCTTGCATGTCGCGCGGCCGTCGAGTGTGACCTCTTTCGTGTCGACCTTGACGCCGATCGTGGTCATGTATTTTTCGGAAAATGTGCTGTGCACGAAACGCGCGACAAGACTGGTCTTGCCGACGCCGAAGTCGCCGAGCATGCAGAGCTTGTGCGCCTGTATGCTCACCGCGCGGCTCCGTCGACACGCACGCGGACGAATGCGCTGCGTTGCCGCGCCTGCAATGCATCTTCATCTTCGTCCGCCGCGGTCTGCACACCGGAAACGCCGCGCGCGGTGAGCGCGTCGGCGAGCCAGCGCGCGCGCGACGCACGAAGGCGCGCATTGATCGCGTTGCTGCCGGGATCGTCGTTCGTGCCGACGGCCGTCAATTCGATGCCGGCTCCGGCGGTGCTCGCGAGCACCGCCGCGCGCTTGGCGTCGCCGACGAGCTGATCGAGAACGGCGTCGGCGCCGGTGCCGAGATCGACATCGCGCACGAACGTGATGCGCCGCGTCGGGATCATGCGCACCAGGTCGTCCAATTGCTGTCGCGCCAGAGCCGCCGCATCGGCTTCAGGTGTCACGCCGAAGTCCACGCGCTGCACGCCGGCGATCCACACGGCACGCTCGCGTGCAGCATCGACCCACGCCGCGGCGGCGCTTCCACCGAGCGCGAGCACGCCGTCTTTGACGCCGATCGTCACGCTCGAGGGCGCAGCCAGGAGCCGCCGCGTGCGACGCTCGATGATGGCGTCGTCGGTCGATACATACCCGACGGTATCGAGTTTCAATGACGTCGCCGAGGCATCACGGCTCGACGCCGCTTCAATGGGTTCGGCATCGGGATCCAGAAGGCCGTGAACGGTCACGCCCTCGGAAGTCTTGTCCAGCGACGTGAGCACGAATCCGGCATGCGCGCCAAGGCGCGCGCGCAGGCTTTCGATTCCTGCGTTTTCACGTTCATGACGGACAATCGCCCATGCGATCAAGCCCAACGCAACCAGCAGGATGAGAATCATCGGCCATCGCGACGGCGATGCGCGCGAGCCGGGTTCTGCGGCCCGCGCTTCGCGCATCAACTCGTCCGGCCGCAGCGAGCTCCGCCACGATGCGTCCGCAGCGTCGTCGCCATCATCGATCCGCGCATGGATGTCCTCGAGGCGCCGCTCGAGCAATGCGCGAAGACCCGCCGGCGGTACGCCGTGGATGAAACACGCAAGATTCGCGCGCGGTCCTTCGATGACCCACAAGAGATGCTCGCCGACGCGCGCGGAGTCGAGCGTGCTGGCGCCGTCGCGGTCGACCGAGTCGCGAACGAATTCGCCGATCGCGGTCAGCATGCCGCCGATCGCGTCGGCATCGAGCTCGGGCAGGTGCGGCGCGGATTCGCGATCCAGCACCAGGCCCGAATCGCGCTCGATCAGGAACACATGATCGATGCGATAGTTCAACGTGTATTTGAGCACGACCTGCGCATAAGGCACGCCGCTGCGCCATGCTTCGATGCGCCAGCTGAGGCCGCGCGGCGTGAAGCTCGACTCGACTGCGGAATTCATGTCCGTGACGAGATTGCGCAGCGCTTCGGCGATCGCCTTGCGAATCGCGGGGCCGATGACCGGGAACAGCACGTCGATGATGATCTGGCGGTTCTCGCGCACGGCAGCGCCGAGAGCCTGCGTCACCGGAAGCGCCAGCGCACTCGCGAAACGTTCGGCCCCAGGGCCTTGTTGTGCGCGTTCGATGGCGAGCAGAAGACGCGCGGGCAGTTCGCGTTGACTGCGATCGACGTCGGCGATGCGGCCTTCGAGCGCATCGATCGCGCGGCGCTCGTCGTCGAGCAGGATGTCCTTCAGCCGATCGAGATCGTCGGAAGGTTCGATATCGGGTCGCCCGAAATCAGCCGGCGCGGTGCGGCTCGGCCCGATGCCGGGCTTCACATCGGCAATCGCGACGGTCTGCGCCTGCAGCGCTTCGGCGCGGTCGCCGTTTCCGGATTCCGCGTGCGCCATCGGTGCCGGTGCGACGGTGATGGCCGCTCTCCGCTATTTGGCCGAGGGCAAATCGAAATCGCCCTTGAGACGCAGTGCGAATTCGGTCAGCAGCGCAGCGAGATCTTCGCGACCGACTTTCTCGCCGCGAAGCTCGGCGCCGAGCCGCCCCATCGCGGCTTCGGTTTCGCCGGCCCGCGAGTGCGCTGCTTTCTGGAGATCAGCGAGGACGCCGCGCAGCCGCTCGTCGGTCGCAGCGAGTTCCTGCGCGTTCGCATCGAGCGATGCCGCAACTTCCCCACGCGAAGTGCGCGATGCCTGTTGCAGGCGCGATTCGAGATCGTCGATCGAACGGTTTCGATCCTGTATTTCCTGACGCAGCAGCTTGCCGATCTTTTCGAGCTGATCGTCGACGCGCTTGTCGATGTGCGCGAGCCGCTTGTCCTGCGCTTCGCGCATCCTCGCGAGTTCAGCCTCGAGGCGCTGATTGAGTTCCTGGAAGCGGCGCTCGTAGTCGCGCATCTGTCCGCCGAACAGAATGTCGCGGATCTGATCGACATTGCGATCGGCGGCCCCGTCGGTTGCCGGCTTCTTGCTGTCTGCCATGGCCTTGCTCCTGCCTTGCGTGCGCTCGCGCGCAGCCGCGCGCGCGCGAAGCTCCGCGGCTTTCTTGTGCGTCGATTTGACTGGTTTGCTCACGACGACATCCCCCGCTGCCAATACGATAGTCCGATTGTGCGCTGCCATTGTGCACTGCCGGCTGCCTCCGGCGATTCAGATTTGCTCCAGGCGGTAACCGTGCTGGTAAATCGCTGCCAGGCGCCAGCCATTTTCGCCGTTGAGATCGAGTTTCTTGCGCAGGCGGCTGACGTGCGTGTCCACGGTGCGCGTCGATACCGCAGCGTTGAGATTCCACACATTCTCGAGCAACGCATCGCGACCAACGATGCGTCCTTGCCTGCGGAACAGGAAATTGGCGAGATCGAACTCGCGCTGGGTCAGCTCGATATCGCGGCCGTTGATGCTGATGCGCCGGCGCTCGCCGTCGACGCGGTACGGGGGCAGATCGATCTGCGAGTCGTTCGCCCCGTTGCCGCCCTGGCGCCGCAACAGCGCTTTCACGCGCGCCAGCAACTCGCGCTGTTTCGCCGGCTTGACGACGTAATCGTCGCCGCCGCTGGCAAGTCCGCGCACCAGGTCTTCCTCGTTGCCGCGCGCCGTCAGGAAGATCACCGGAAGCCGGCTGTTGGCCGACGCGCGAATCCAGCCGATTACTTCGATGCCGGGAGTGTCGGGCAGCATCCAGTCGAGCAACAGGAGATCGATCGCCTCGCCGCCCTGGCGTCTGCGGAATTCGGCCGCCGTTCGAAAGATGCGGACCTTGTAGCCGGACTCTTCCAGCCATTGCGCGACAAGCGCGGCCTGATCCGCATCATCTTCGAGCAGCCCGATCACGTGATCGAGTTTTTTCACAGCGCGCTGCTGTTGCCGGGCGGTTGTACGACCACCGGCGAGGCCCTCAGTCGACGATGAAATTGATCCGCATGTTGACGCGCCACTCGATCACGCTGCCATCTTCGCCGGTGATCGCGCGGATCTCATTGACCCATGCGCTCTTGATGTTCTTGACGGTCTTGGAGACCTTGCTCAGGCCCGTCTGAACGGCGTCCTCGATGCCCTTGCTGGACGAGCTGCTCAATTCGATGACTTTGGAGACTGTCATGTGCGATTCCTCCGCGTATCAAGTCCAAAGCCACTATAGCAAAGCCGCGCCGAAGCGCCAGCGACGATTCGCGGCGCGTTTTTGCGGCCTATTCAGGCGCTTTTTCCGTCACTTTTTCATGCTGTTCGCGAGTTGCAAAGATGCG
>DASYJJ010000235.1:0-3406 GCA_035996605.1 Rhodanobacteraceae bacterium | reverse complement strand
GGAGTCCCAACGGCGCTCCTGATGGTCGACATCGATCGCTTCAAGGAAATCAACGATCACTACGGCCATCTGGCCGGCGATGAAGTGATCCGCACCGCTGCGGCGATCATCCAGAGTTGTATCCGCGAAATCGACGTGCCGGGCCGCTACGGCGGCGATGAGTTCGGCGTGATGCTTGCGCACACCGGCACGCACGCGGCCGTGGTCGCCGCCGAACGCATCCGTCAGCGCGTAGCCGAAACCGAATTCGAGCGTGCGCCGGGCGTACGTTGCACGCTCAGCATCGGCATCGCCGCCGCTTCGCGCGGAATGGAAGACGTGCATGCGTGGATCTCGCAGGCGGATGCGGCGCTCTACCAGGCCAAGACGCTCGGGCGCAATCAGATAGGGCGGCTCTGAAGCCCATCACGCAGCGTTTTCATCGCGTGTTCGCTCTGGCGCGGCAGCTCGGGCAGAATCGGCCATCTGGTCGCGGAGCTTTCCGGCATGGCAGACACGGCGATACCACAAGACGGCAGTAGCTGGCTGCATCGCCACACGCGAGCCGTGCGCTACCGGCCGCATTTCTCCACCGCGGCTGCGCTGTTTCTCGTATTGCTGGCGACGTTGATCGGCGCCGGTGCAGGCCTCGCGCGCGGCATGCTGCTCTCGTTCGATGGTGCAGCGCTGATCTTTCTCGCGGGAATCGCTTGGATGTTCTCGCGCTCGCCGGTGGCGACGATCCGCGCGCGCGTTGCCAAGCAGGATGCAGGCCGCTGGGGCGTATTGTGGAGCGGAGTCGCGATGTCGTCGGTCGCGGTCGTCGCGCTCGGCGTGGAGCTTCATGCTTCGGAAACGAGCGGAGTCCTCGGACTCGCGGTCGCAGCGACCAGTCTGGTGCTGTCGTGGTGCGTCCTCAACACGATGTTCGCTCTGCATTACGCGCACGAGTACTACATGGGCGCGCGCAAGGACAAGGCGCTCGAATTTCCCGGGGACGAGGAACCCGACTATTGGGATTTCATGTATTTCGCGTTCGTGCTCGGCATGACGTTCCAGGTGTCCGACGTCGCCATCGCTCGCCGGAGCGTACGCCGCGTCGCGCTCGCGCACGGCGTCCTTGCGTTCTTCTTCGATGTTTTCATCCTCGCACTCACCGTGAACGCCGTCGCCGGCAAGTTCTGAGTGCGGCATCGCTCAGTCGGGCCAGTGCAGGCGACCGCGCAGGATCGTGCGCGTCTTGCCGCCTACCCAGATCTGTTGCTGCTCGATGCGAATCAGGATCGAAGCGTCATGACCGATCTCTCGCCCCTGGCTGACTCGATAACCGCGTGCAAGCGCGCCGTTCGGCTCGGCCTTCGCGATCCATGCGGCGATCAGGCCGTTGGCCGCGCCCGACGCCGGATCCTCGACGATGCCGACGCCGGCCGGAAACGCACGCACGACGAGTTCGTAATCGGGCGACTGGCTGCGGGCGAAGACACAAAGGCCGAGGCAGTCGGACGCCCGGGCCAGCGCGCCGATCGTGGCGTGGTCTGGCTGCCAGTCGCGAACAGCGGCTTCATCGGCGAATTCTGCGATCCACCAGCGACGACCGCCTTCGACGAAAGCCGGCGGCAGCGAGCCGAGTGACGCGCTGCCGAGCGCAGCCTTGAGCGACGGATCGTCGACATTGGCCGCCAGCACGTGCGCTGCGGGCGACTGCAGGAACAGGTTGCGCGATGCGCCTTCGCCCTCGACGCGAATCGGCAGCAGGCCGGCGCCGCATTCCTGCAGCAGGCGGCCGTTTTTCGGCTTCGCGACTCCGGCCTGGAGCACCGCGTGCGCGCTTCCAATTGTCGGATGTCCTGCGAAAGGAATTTCGCGGCTGGGCGTGAAGATGCGCAGGCGATAGCTTGCTTCCGGCGAGGACGGCGGGAGCACGAACGTCGTTTCGACAAGGCCCGTCCATGCTGCGAAAGCCTGCATGCGCTCGGACGTCCAGGACGCAGCGTCGACGACCACGCCGAGCGGATTGCCGCCGCCGGTGCGCGCGGAGAAAACGTCGAGCTGCAAATAGCGGAAGTCCTGCATGATCGCCGATCGCCGAAGTGATGTGACCTTACACGACCGCCCGACGGCGTGCTTTATGCGCGCGACAGCACAATCATTCGGCGCGTGCGGACTTTACCTGCCTGATTCAAGGATTGGCTGAGCGCTTCGGCGGTATGCTTGATATACGCCACGGAGGTTCGAGCATGAGCACGCCACGCGATATCGTCGTGATTGTCGGCAGCTTGCGCAAGGAATCATTGAATCGCAAGGCTGCCAAGGCGTTGATCGAGATTGCGCCGGCCGGACTCAGACTCGAGATCGTCGAGATCGGTGCACTGCCGTTGTACAACGATGATCTGGAGCATGAACCACCGCCCGAGTGGACGACATTGCGCGAGCGCGTGCGGCGCGCGGATGGCGTGATTTTCGTGACGCCCGAATACAACCGCTCGGTGCCGGGCCTTCTGAAGAATGCGATCGACGTCGCTTCGCGTCCATACCCGAAGAACGCATGGCAGGGCAAACCCGGCGGCGTCATCAGCGTCTCGCCCGGCGCGATCGGCGGTTTCGGCGCGAATCATCATTTGCGGCAATCGCTGGTTTTCCTCAATGTGCCGACAATGCAGCAGCCCGAAGCGTACGTCGGGGGCGCGGGCAAGCTGTTCGACGAAACCGGAAAACTCATCAACGAGTCGACCCGCGAATTTTTCGGCAAGTTTCTCGTGGCCTACGCGGCCTGGGTCGAAAAGTTCGTTCCGAGCAGCGCATGACACCGGATATCACGCACGACGTCTCGCGCCACCGCTTTGAAACGACGGTCGACGGCGAGCATTGCGCGCTCGACTACGAAACCCTGCGCGATACCATGACGATCACGCATGTTGTTGTGCCCGAACCGGTAAGTCGTCGCGGCATTGCGGCCGCGTTGATGCAGGCGGCGCTCGGTTACGCGCGGAAACAGGGCTGGCACGTCGTCCCCAGCTGCCCGTATGCGGCGTATTTCGTGGAGAAAAATCCAGAGTGGTCAGGCTTGGTCGCCAAAGAGTGAGCGATGGTCGGAGGAAGTCTTTGCGGCGGGCGCTTGTCGGGACGGCGGGCGCCAACGTATCGTGACGCTGCCGATTCCCGACAAAGACTAGCCACGATGCTCATTTCGCCTGTCACGCTGGTGATCCTCGGTATTACCTGCGCGATCTCGTTCGCGGCCTTTTCGAATCCAAGATTGCTTGAGCGGCTGGTGTTGTGGCCGCCGGCGATCACGCGGCAGCACCAGTACGACCGTCTCCTCACCTGCGGGTTCGTGCATGCGGATTTCGCGCATCTCCTGTTCAACATGTTCACGTTTCTCTCGTTCGGCGCGTACATGGAACGACTGTTCACGCCGAGCATCGGT
>DASYJJ010000234.1:0-6764 GCA_035996605.1 Rhodanobacteraceae bacterium | reverse complement strand
TTTATGGCGGCCTGCAGGACAACAGCTCCTGGGTCGGCGACAGCGCATATCCCGGCGGCATCACCAACTCGCGCTGGGAAAACATGTACGGCGGCGACGGTTTCTGGTCGTTCGAGGATCCGGCCGATCCCGCCTACATCTATACCGAAGCGCAGGGCGGCACGATCGGCCGCGTCAACCGCTTCACGCACGAGTTGCGCAGCATCCAACCCGAGGCGAACTACAACGAGAAATTGCGCTGGAACTGGAACACGCCGATCGCGCTTTCGCCGAACGAGAAGGGCACGATCTACATCGGCGCGCAGTTCCTGTTCCGCTCGCGCGATCATGGTCAGAGCTGGGACCGCATCTCGCCCGATCTGAGCACCAACGATCCGCAGAAGCAGAAGCAGGAAGAGTCGGGTGGCGTCACCGTCGACAATTCCGCGGCGGAAACGCACACGACGATCTATTCGATCAGCGAATCGCCCAAGCAAGCCGGCCTCATCTGGGTCGGCACCGACGATGGCAACGTGCAGCTCACGCGCGACGGCGGCAAGAGCTGGAGCAATGTCGTGCGCAACATCAAGGGTGTGCCGGAGCACGCCTGGGTTTCGTGGGTGCAGGCCGGAAACTTCGACGCGGGCACTGCGTTCGTCGCGTTCGATCGCCACACGTTCGGCGATTTCGCGCCTTACATCTTCCAGACCACCGATTTCGGCAAGACCTGGACCGCGCTCGTTTCGCCCAAGGAAGCCAAGGGCGTTCGCGGCTACGCGCACGTGATCAAACAGGACACCGTGAAACCCGAAGTGCTCTACGCAGGCACCGAATTCGGTCTTTGGATATCGATCGACGGCGGCCGGCAATGGGCGCAATTCAAGGGCGGCGATTTTCCAGCCGTCGCGGTACGCGACATGGCGTTCCAGGATCGCGATTCGTCACTGGCGCTGGCGACGCATGGGCGCGGCATCTGGGTCATCGACGATCTCACGCCGTTGCGTGCGCTCGATGCCAAGGCGCTCGACAGCGAAGCTGCATTCCTCGCGACACGTCCGGTGCAGCAGCGCATCACCGCGTTCGGCGGCTGGGCGGAAGGCGACGCGAGCTTCAGCGGACCCAATCCGCCCAACGCCGCCGAGATCACCTATTACCAGAAGAGCCGCCATCTCTACGGCAAGCTCAAGATCGAGATTCTCGACGACAAGGGAACCGTCATCGACACCGTTCCGGCGAGCGTGCGGCGCGGCATCAACCGCGTGACGTGGCAAATGCGCGTCAAGCCACCGCGTGTGCCGCCTGCCGCACAGATCGCGTTCAACTCGACGCAAGGCCCACGCGTGCCGCCCGGCACGTACACCGTGCGCATGACCAAGGGCAAGGATGTCTTCGAAACAAAGATGGAAGTTGGCCTGGATCGTCGCGTGACGTTCTCCGCCGCCGACCGGCGCGCGGAATACGACGCCGCGATGCGCGTACGGACCCTGTTCGGCGACATGAGCGGTCTCGTCGATCAGATCAATGCCGTGCGCACCCAGGCGGATGCCACCGGCGCGAAACTCCCCGAGGGTGATTCGCTGCGCAAGCAGCTCTCGCAGCTTTCGGGCAAGGCCGACGAATTGCGCAAGAAGATCGTCGCGACGAAAGAGGGCGGTGCGATCACCGGCGAGGAACGCCTGCGCGAGCATACGGACACGCTGTATGGCGCGATCATGTCGTACGACGGCAAGCCGTCCGACTATCAGCTCGCGCGTATCGATGCGCTGAATCGCGAGCTCGGCGACGTCAAGCAGAAGTTTGTCGCATTGCGCGAAGGCGATCTCGCCAAGACCAACGCAAGCCTGCGCGCGAAGAACCTTCCGGAAATCTCGGTACCCGATGCAGGCGCCGCGAATGCGGTAGGCGCCGCGACGCATTCGGAAAACGAGAACGAGGCGCACGCACCCTGGGATCGCGACTGATTCCTGCCTGCCGCGTGGCGATGCCACGCGGCAGCGCCGCGGTTCGCGAAGTGCGGATGTAGACCTTGCCCGGATCAGGTCTTTCGGCCTTGCGGTCCGCGTTGCTTGCGGCGACGATGCGGGCACTCCTCGCCCGCGTGAGCCATGCCGGACCTGTCTCAGTCATCGCCCTTGGCAGCGCCCGCTCGCAATGTCGAGCGGATGCGCTACATCGACACGCTGCGCGCCGTCGCTGCGTTGTTCGTCGTCTGGCTGCACGCCTCTTCGACATTCACTCGCATCGGCAGTCAAACGCTTCAGGATAGGAGCTGGCTCGTTACGGGCATGGATCGTATCGACGTCGGCCACATCGGTGTCGTGATTTTCTTCCTGATCAGTGGCTTCGTCATTCCGTTCAGCATCCGGCCGGATCGTCCTGCGCCCGCGCTTTCGTTTCTCGTCAAACGCTTTTTCCGGATATTTCCGGCCTACTGGCTTTCGGTTCCGCTCGCGGCTGCGGCGGTTTTCTGGATCTGGGGAACGCGCTTCGATACGCACGAACTGCTGATCAATTTCACGTTGCTGCAATACGCGTTCGGCGTGCGCGCTGCCGAGGGTGTGTACTGGACATTGCCGGTCGAACTGGTCTTCTATCTACTCTGCGTCGCGCTGCTTTGGGCTCGAAGTCTTTTCGCGACACGCCGGATCGGTTTGCTCGCCGCGCTGCTGGCGATGTTTTTCGCCGCGATCCTTCCGACCTACGGACACGGTCGCGCGTTGATGAGCGAAGCCGCCTTGTTCTGGTCCCTCAATCTTTCGGTGATGTTGTGGGGAATGCTGTACCGGAGCCGATGCGACACGCCGTCGCCCGCGCGCGACCGGATCGGCGGCGTCGTGTTGTGGGGACTTCTCTTCTTCTACGTCGTGATTCTGCCGCTGATCTCCTTCGCATCGACCGCGTACATGCGCAACACGCTGGTCACCCACATCATCGGTTTCGCGATTTTCCTGTTCGGCACGCGGGTGCGCATCGAGACCCGCGTGACCGATTGGCTCGGCCGGATCAGCTATTCGATTTACCTCTTCCACCTCATCGTCTTTCTCACGATGGAATGGTGGCTGTTGCGCCAACCGGAGGACTCGTGGTGGCGAATGCGCGCGTTTGGCGTCTATGCCGGAGTCGGCGTCCTTGTCGTGCTCGCGGTTGCGAGTCTCGTTTATTCAGCGATCGAGCGGCCGGGCATTCGACTCGGTCATCGGCTGGCCGCCAGGTTGAGTGCCCCTCGCCGCACGGCCCCGATTGAAGCAAGCGCATGATCCGCGCAGGCAAGCGATTCCACGAACCAGCGCGCCCGGGATCGGTGCGCTTGCACGCGAGCGCGCACATCCGCGAATATTGACGCCTTTGTTTCGCCGCAATCCTGGCATGACCGAATCCGCCGCAAACCCCGCGACATCCGTTCCGATCGAACACGGCCGGCTGCGCTACATCGATGCGTTGCGCGGCATTGCCGCGCTGCTCGTGCTCTGGCTGCACGTGTCCAACAGCTATCGCGCCATGAGCCCGAACGCGGAGGCGCACGCGCGCTGGCTCGGCGACTTCATTTCGCAGATCGACATCGGTCGCATCGGCGTGGTCGTGTTCTTCCTGATCAGCGGTTTCGTCATTCCGTTCAGCATCAAGCCGGCGAGCGCGGCGCCAGTGGCCGGCTTCGTGATCCGCCGCGTGTTTCGAATCTATCCGGCGTACTGGCTGTCGGTTCCGCTGGCGGCGTGGGTGTTTTACTGGATGATCGGTACGCCGTTTGGCGTCGGCGATTTTCTCGTCAATCTGACGTTGTTGCAGGATGTCTTCGGCGTCCCTGCGGCCGAAGGCGTGTATTGGACGCTGCTGGTCGAATTCGGCTTCTACGCGTTGTGCATCGCGCTGCTGCTGTGCCGCAGCCTGTTTTCCGCACGCCGCATTGCAGTGCTGTCGGCGTCGCTCGCGCTCGTGCATTTTTTCGGCATGTTCATGCTGTGGCTGGGGCCGCCGGTCCTCAGTGTCGGCGTGTGTTTCTGGTTGTTGAACATGTCGGTCATGCTGTGGGGAACGCTGTACAGGCTGGAAGCCTCGGGTGGCGGCAACGATCGCATCGCATCGTTGCTGCTGCGCGCATTGGCGATTTTCTATGCGCTCGTCTTGCCTGTCGGCGCGACGCTGGTGATTCGCTCGTTGCCCAACTACACGGTTTCCTATGCGCTCGGATTCATCGTTTTCATTGCGGGCACACGCTTCCTGCGTATGGAGACGCGACTCACCGATTGGCTCGGACGCATCAGTTATTCGATCTACCTGTTCCACCCGCTCGTGTATCAGCCGATCTGGATCTGGCTCATGCAGCAGCCGGCGACCTCGATATGGCGCACGCAGCACGTCATGGTTTATCTGGGCGTGAATCTTCTTCTGACGCTCATGGTTGCGTCACTGGTGTTCCGTCTCGTCGAACGACCCGCGATCCGGCTCGGGCATCGAATTGCGTCCCGCTACGAGCAGCGTCCTTCGCGCGCGGTCGCGAACGACGCGCGAAAATCGAACGGCGAGATGGCAGCCGAAGTCGCCGCCGGCTGATCAGTGAGAGGCGGTGGCCGCGACGTTGCCGAACGGCGGCCGCGCAAGCCAGACGATCGGAATCATCACCACGAACAGCGCCGCGTAAAGCAGGAACACGTCGTTGACGGCGAGCGTCAGCGCCTCGCGGTTGACGATGTTGTCGACGATCGCCCACGGCCCATTGCCGGGCGCGCCGATCGCGGTGAGACCGGCGATAAATTGCTGCGTCGCCGGATTCGCGGCGGTCACATGCTCGGCGAGCGTCGCGTGATGAAAATCGCCGCGATGCTGCCACATCGTCACCGTCACTGCGGTCGATATGCTCGCCGCAATCGTGCGGAAGAAATTCGAGAGCCCCGACGCTGAAGCAATTTCGTGCGGCTTCAGTCCCGACAGGATTATCTGATTCAGCGGAATGAAGAAGCATGGAATCGCCACGCCCATCAGGAAGCGCGGCAGCACGAACTGCCAGAACGAGGTGTCGGCCGGAAACGTCGAGAACCAGTATGACGTCGCCGCGAACACCGAGAACGAGAACGTCACCACCCAGCGCAGCTCGAGACGCTGGATATTGCGACCGATCAGCGGCGCCATCAGGAACGCAAGAATACCCACGGGCGCGGTCGCGTAGCCCGCCCATGACGCGGTGTAGCCGACCACCGTCTGCAGCCACAACGGATAAACGACGTTGATGCCGAAGAACGCGGTCATGCCGAGTGCCATCGAAATCACGCCAATGGTGAAATTGCGCGAGCGGAACAGGCTGAGATCGACGATCGGATGACGGTCGGTGAGTTCCCAGGCGACGAAGAACGTGATGCACACGAGCGCGACGACGCCGAGCGTCGTGATCATCGGGGAGGAGAACCAGTCCTTGTCGTTGCCGTTGTCGAGCATGAACTGGAGACAGCCGACGCCGACGATGAGCAGGACCAGGCCGATCACGTCGATCGGCGCCTTGACCGTGACCGATTCGCGGTTGCGCAGCAGCGTCCACGTGATCAGCACGGCGAGCATGCCGACCGGTACGTTGATGTAGAAGATCCACGGCCACGAATAGTTATCGGTGATGTAGCCGCCAAGGATGGGACCGAAAATCGGCGCGACGACCACCGTCATCGCCCACAACGCCAACGCGAGGCCTTTCTTCTCGTTCGGATAGTTGTTGAGCAGGAGGCTCAGCGACAGCGCGACCATCGGGCCCGAACCCGCCCCTTGCAGCAAGCGGCCGACGACCAGCATCGGCATGGTGGTGGCGAGTCCGCAGAACGTCGACATCGCGACGAAGAGGATCGCCGAAACGCAGAAACTACGGACTTCGCCGAAGCGGCGTCCGAGCCAGCCGGACAGCGGCTGCATGATCGCGCTCGCGAGCGAATACGAGCTGATCGCCCAGGTTCCTTCCTGCGGACTCACGGCAAGACTGCCGGCGATGTGCGGCACCGACACGGTGACGATCGTGATGTCGAGCACTTCCATGAACGTCGCAAACGCGACCGCGAGCGTCAGCAGCGCCAGCGGGGTCCCGTGCAGCGGCGGCAGCGGTTTCTTCGCTTCGGCCATGTCGGCGTCAGCGTTTCTGCGCCAGGTTGGCGCGAACGATCGCGTTCGCCTCGGCTTCGGCCTTGGCAAAATCGCTCGCGTACACGCCGGTTTCGGCGACGGGTTTGGACGAAGGCGCCGCAGCGAGCACCGGTCCGCTGCGATCGTGCGTATCGACCTTCACCGCGGTCGAAAGACCGACCCGCAGCGGATGCTGATCGAGATCCTTCGGATCGAGCGAGATGCGCACCGGCACGCGTTGCACGACCTTGATCCAGTTGCCGGATGCATTCTGCGGAGGCAGCAGCGCAAACGCAGCGCCGGTGCCCGGCGCAAGACCGACCACGTGCCCGCGAAAATCCGCGGTGCCGCCGTAAAGATCGCTCTCGATCGTGACCGGCTGGCCGATGCGGATGTTGCGCAACTGGCTTTCCTTGAAGTTCGCGTCGACCCAAAGGTCATGCAGCGGAATGATCGTGAGCAACGCCTGTCCCGGCTGCACGCGGGTACCGACCTGTACGGCGCGTTGCGCGACGTAACCGCCGAGCGGCGCGACGATTCCGTTGCGCTCGGCGTTGATCCACGCCTCGCGGAACGTGGCCTTGGCCTGCATCACCGACGCGTTGTCCGCGATCGGCGTGCCATCGACCAGCGCGTGCGCTGCAGCGCTCTGACGCTCGGCGAGATCGAGCGCCGCGCGTGAGTTCTCG
>DASYJJ010000233.1:0-1879 GCA_035996605.1 Rhodanobacteraceae bacterium | reverse complement strand
CACCGGCGTCGAATTGGCCGGCACGCTGGCCGAGATCGCGCGTCACACGCTCGCGAACGAGTTCCGACGCATCGATCCGCGCAGCGCGCATGTCCATCTCATCGAAGCCGGGCCGCGAGTCCTCCCGTCGATGCCTGAAGTGTTGTCCGCGAGCGCGCAACGCCAGCTCGAACGGCTCGGCGTCGAAGTCCATCTCGGCGAAGCCGTGACGGCGATCGACGACGCCGGTGTCGTGCTCGGCGACAAACGCATCGCCACGCGCACCGTGCTATGGGCCGCAGGCGTTGCCGCATCGCCGCTCGGGCGGCAGCTCAGCGAGCACTGCGATCGGGCGGGCAGGGTGCCGGTGCAGCCGGATCTTTCGCTGCCGGATCATCCGGAAGTCTTCGTGGTCGGCGATCTCGCGACGGTCACGCAGGACGGCAAGCCCGTGCCGGGAATTGCGCCCGCGGCCAAGCAGATGGGTGCGTACGCGGCGCACGTGATCGCCAAGCGTCTGGCGGGAAAGGCGTCAGCGCCGTTTCGTTATAACGATTACGGCAATCTCGCCACGATCGGTCGCATGGCCGCCGTAGTCGACCTCCGCGGCTTTCACTTCTCCGGCCTCTTCGCCTGGTGGTTCTGGCTGATTGCGCACGTGTTTTTCCTGATCGGATTCCGCAACCGGATCGTTGTACTCATCGATTGGGCGTGGTCGTATTGGACCTACGCACGCCATGCGCGAATCATCTTCGGGCGCAAATACGACGATTAGTCGGCGCGGACCGTGGCGCCGTCGGTTCTTTCCGTACCACGCACGCGACCGGTGTTTGTGGGAGCCAGCTTCAAGGTCCATGTCTCGGCGATGAGATCGTTGCCGAAACTGCGATGCGATTCTTCACCGGTCTTGCGAAAGCCGGCTCGCGCGTAAAGATGTCGCGCTGCGTCGAGGTTGTCCTGCGTCCATAGCACGATGCGTCGATAGCCGACCTTGCGCGCGAACGCAATGCACTCGCCGATGAGACGCTTGCCGAGCCCGAGGCCGCGGGCTTCGGGTTCGACGAGCAGGAGTCTTAGCTTCGCAGTCGTCTTGTTCTGCGCGACGAGAAAAATGCAGCCGAGCCTCGCGCCGTCGCGCTCGGCAATCCAGCAGCGCTCGCGTGCGATGTCGAGATCGCGGATGAATTTCGCGGCGATGTCGGCGACCAGCCCTTCGAATTCCTCGTTCCACGCGTATTCGCGCGCATAAAGTTCGCCGTGGCGCTGCACCACCCATCCGATATCGCCGGGACGATGGCTGCGCAGCACGATATCCGCAGCGGATTGGTGATCCGCAACGAGGTCCTGCTCGATCGTGCGCATCGCGTCGAGCACGCGTTGTCGCTGCGCGGCGCCGAGCGGCGCGAGCATGGCGCGGACCTGCTGCTGCGAACGCCTTTCAAGCGGAGCGAATGCGCGTCGGCCCGAGGCGGTCAGCGCGAGAACATGCCGGCGTCCATCATCGTCGGCGACTGAGTGCGCAAGCCAGTTCTTGGCGCGAAAATGCTTGAGGATGCGGCTCAGATAGCCTTTATCGAGTGCGAGCTCGCGCGCGAGGTCGGCAGCGCCGACGCCGCGCCGATGCGCAAGCTCGTACATGACACGCACCTCGGTGAGCGAGAAAGGACTCTCGAGAAGTCCTTCGTCTAGGACGCCGATGCGCTGCGTGTAAAAGCGGTTGAAACGTCGTGCGGCTTCGATCTGGCGGGCAAGCATGGCGGCGAACGGCAGCGTTTTCGATGGCCAAGATGGTCCGCCTGATAGTTGACAAAGTCAACTATCGTAACAAGCCCGCGTTTCCCCGCGACGGAAGCCGGCCTGGCCGCTGATCCGGCCGCGTTTCGCAATCCCGGACCGCGCT
>DASYJJ010000232.1:0-12462 GCA_035996605.1 Rhodanobacteraceae bacterium | reverse complement strand
CGCCGCGCACGCTGAGATCGGAGGTCGGCTGCAGCACGATGCGACCATCCAGGAGTGTCGTGTCGATGCTCATGTCCGCATGCGTGCGCGAGAGTGCACTGAGCGTGTTCCACTTCGAGCAATCGAAGAGATTGGGATTCTGCGGTCCCAGACCGCTGCCGTTGAGATCGATGCCGAACACGCCCTGGCAATCGATCGGCGCGATCAGCGTGTCGTCCTGCGCCATGCGCCCGCCGGATGCGGTCAGCGAAAGCTCGCCGTTCATCGGCAACTTGCGCGTGAACGTTGCGCGCAGGTTGTTATAGTCGTTGTCCGGTTCCGTCGACATCTGGCCCTGGAACAGCGGTGCCGATGTCGCGCCGGCTACGACGGGTGTCAACGAGAACGGCGATTGGTAGGTGTAGCTCGTATAACGGTCGCGATAGAACGAACCCTGGTAACCGAAATCCATGCGCCAGACCGGTCCCGCGTAACGAAAGCCGCCGTTGATGTTGACCGTGGAATCGTTGATCGGCTTGACCGTTTCGAGAATGCCGCCGTTGTCCGGGAACGGATAGTTGAAGAAAAACGTGCCGCCGTACGGCCGCGCGCCTTTGCGCTCCTCGTCGGTGACATTCGCGTACGCGGTCCACTGGGGCGTCAGGAACATGCTGAAGCCAAGTCCCTGCTTGTCGCGCTTGACCGAGAGCGTGCGCTCGGGCGTCGCCGCGGAAACGGCTGCGACTTCCGCCGGCGTGCTGCCGCCCGGTGTGAGGCTCGACGGAAGCGTGAGATTGTTCGTACCGACGCCGTTCCAGATCGGTCGCGCCGTGTTCGTCAGCACGTTCGGCACATCGCGCAGAAACGCCTGGATCTTGTAGCTGCCGGCTCGCCCGAACACCGCTTGGTAATATTGATCGTCGTCGCTGATGCGGCTCGCGCGCACGTTCGCATAGGTGCCGTCGTCCGGTCGTTCCCATGTGTAATCGAGAAGCCCGAGAATGAGCCCGCTGTCCCAATGTACGTAGCGGTTCCATAGCGCGTTGTCGTCGTCGCCGCCGGTGGCGACGGCTCCTATCTGCAGCACGCCATAGGACTGCCACGCGCCGTGATCGGAAACCTCGGGCGGTTCGGCAGGACACAAATACAGATTGCCGCTCGGCGAGCGATGCTGACCCGCGGTCAGCCACGACGTGCCGCGCTCGTCGATGTCCTGCTCCGCAGCGCCTGCGGTCGGATCGAGTTTGTTCGCACGCCAGGTGTCGACGCCGACGCCTGTGTCCGCGTATGCGAGCGCACCCGCCAGAGACAACGCCACCACCGCCGTCGTCCCGGCGAAAGCCGGGACCCATTTTGATCTTCGTGCGCAACAGCAAAGCAACATGGATCCCGGCTTTCGCCGGGACGACGAAGTGTGGTCACGTGGCGGGAGGCGTTGAGTCGTCATCGCGCGTCCCCTACTCGTGGAACTTCGGACCCGACGGCGCATTCGAGCCGTGGATGTTCGCGTGGCAAGTGATGCAGCCGCGGCCCATGATGCGTTCGTCGGGATGCGTGCCGCTCGCCAGCGATTGCGGTGTCTGCAGATCGTTCGGATGCCGCGTCGAGCTGTGGCATTGCTGACACAGGAACGGAATCGGCGTCACCAGCAACGATGCCTGATTCGATCCATGCGGCGTGTGGCAATTGAGGCAGTTCTCGCGTACGGGCGGATGCTCGAACAGGAACGGTCCGCGTTTTTCGGCGTGGCACTGGTAGCAGGTCTCGTTGACCGTGTTGGTCTTCAAGAGCGGATTGGTCAGCGAGCCATGCGGGTTGTGGCAGTCGTCGCAGCTCATCTGGCCTTCCGGCAGCGGCATGTGCGAGCGCCGGTTGAACTGCATGCGGACGTCCTGATGACATTGCGCGCAGGTGTCGTTGATCGATGCCTTCGCGAGCAGTCCCTCGACCGAGAATTTCGCCATCGGGTTATGGCAGTCGCTGCACGAAAGTCCGTTGCGCTGATGCACCGAGCCGAGCCAGTGATCGCGCGGTCCGCCTTCGTGACAGGTCAGACACGTCTTGGTCTGCGTTTCGATCGGTGTGCCGGAATCCTTCGTGTAGCCGATGATCAGGCCTTTCGCGGTCGGGTTCTGCGCATGCGAGGAGCCCGGGCCGTGGCAGGTTTCGCACACCGGAATATTCGGATCGGACTTGTTCGCCGCATGCAGACCGAGCGAGTGCAGCGTGTGCGTGAAGTGCTCGCTCTCGAGCTGATGGCAGGCGATGCAGACTTTCTCACCGACCGGATTCGCATCGGGTGCGCCCGGATTCGTCGCGACCACCGCGTTCGCAAAACCCGGCGCAGCGAGAAGACGCTGCACATCCTGATGAGCCTGGTCACCCGAGAGGTTCGACGCGGGCAGCTTGCTCTCGAGCTCCTCGCGCGTCTGCTGCGCAAACGCGTGCGTCGGCAGCAGGCACAAAGCCGCAAACGCCAATCCAATGGCGCTCGTAGCGACCCTCGCCGGGCTAGGAAACCAAGCCATGCCTCTCTCCCCGGTGGATCGCAAAAACGCGCCGAATGCGCGCACGAAACAGCCCGCGCACCATCGCGCGTGGCCACACGGAACGACCGGCGGGAGGCAGGCGCGAAAATAGCCCGCGAAGCGTCGACCGCATCGAGCGAATCCTTCAAGTCGACCGATCACATGCCCTCGCAGGATCGGCCGATGTCTATCCCCGCCGGGAGCCTAGGCTCGGCGCAAAGTCGGGGTCAAGACAGTGCTGAGTGAAACGCGCAATGGTTCGCGAAGATGCGCAAGCGGGCTCGTCATTGCGTGCCGCGATGCCGCCCACGCCACGGCGCGTAGAACGCGCGCAGGCGCGCCAGATCGTCGGCGAGATTCGAGCCGGGTTCGAACAAAGGTCCGATGCCGATCGTCCGCGACGGATAATCGAAATACACCGGAAGGATCGGCACGCCGGCCGCGCGCGCGATGTACCAGAAGCCATTTTTCCACTTCGTGACGCGCCGGCGCGTTCCTTCGGGCGCAATGCCGAGCCAGAGTCGATCCGCGGAAGCGAAACGCGCCGTCATGTCGTCGACGATTCCGTGGGCGCCGCTGCGCTCGATCGGCACGCCGCCGAGCCGCCGCAGCGCCCAGCCGAGCGGACCCGCGAAGAGCTCGCGCTTGGCCATGAACGAAATGTTCGCACCGAGCGCAGTGCGGAAAAGAAGCCCCCACACGCCGTCCCACCACGACGAATGCGGCGCCGCGATCAACACCAGCTTGGCTCGATCCGGAAGTACGCCGGCCAGCCGCCACCCGCACGCGTCGAGGAGACGCGCGCACAGCCGGCGCCAGGCATTGCCGCGAAACTGCGGCATCGACGGCGGCAGCGCCGGCCATGCGCTCGCGCTGCTCAATCGTGATCCCAGCCGCGCGACGAGCGCGTGCGCTTGATCGTCGCGCGATTTTTCTTGCCCTCGATGCGGCGTTCTTTCGATGCGCGCGTCGGCTTCGTCGCGACGCGCCGCTTGGGAACATGCGTCGCGGCTTCGATAAGTGCGGCGAGCCGCTCTCGCGCATCCTCGCGGTTCTTGCCCTGATCGCGAAAGCGATTCGCCTGGATCACCAGCACGCCTTCCGCCGTCAAGCGCCTGTCGCGGCGCGCCAGCAGGCGAGCGCGGACGCCATCGGGCAATGCGCGCGATCCGGCCACATCGAACCGCAGCTCGACCGCGCTGGCGACCTTGTTGACGTTTTGTCCGCCCGGGCCCGCCGCGCGCACGAAGCGCTCGATCAACTCGTCTTCGGAAATCTGGATGGAATCGCCGATCGATAGCATCCGGCCATTCTAGCGGCGCTGCGGACTCCGCAGCGAAACGCTCGGCGATGTTCGTATTTCCCGGCAAACCGGCGCGTGCGAACGTGCACGCGCCGGTCGTCCAGAGGAGCTATTGGCTCTTGGCGGGTGCCGGAGCTGCAGGCGTGGCCGGCTGCGACTCCATCTGGCGGGCCATCTCCAGCGTGCGCTGCACATTGGTGGAGATCATCTGCGCCTGCTGGGCGTTGCCGTTCTGCTGGATCGCCGCGATGCGCATATGCAACTGCGCGACGCGCTTGTCGCAGAAACTCGCGTAGCGTGCGATCGGTTGCGTCGTTTCGCCGTTTGCGGCGGCTTGCTTGGCCTTCTGGCAGTACCCATCGAGCTCGCCTACCGCGGCGAGAGTCGCGGTCATATCGACCGGCGCGCTTGGTGCTGCGTTCGGTGCTCCGTTCGGCGCCATCAGTCCCGGCGGCGGGTTGTCTTTCATCGACGGCATCGGCGCATTCGCCATACCGCGGCGCTCGGTTTGCAGCGCGACCGCGCGCCGTACCGCCGGTGGCGCGGAGACTTCCTCGAACTTCATCTTGTCCGGATTGCGCGCGGCATCGGCTATCCAGCCGTCGAGCCGCTGCCGGCACATCTTCTTGGCCGCTTCGCCGACGGTGATCGGCGGCAACGTCGCGGTGAGCTCGATATCGCCCGACCACGCGCGAAGGCAATTGATCGCGGCCGGATCCAGCGGCGCTTGCAGGTCCGCGGCGGTCGCGCGCTCGACGTGCAGAAGTTGCGTGAGCTCGGCGTCGGTCGGCGTGTGAGTACGATTGCATGCCGCCATTCCAACCGTACAGGCCATCGCCAGGGCGACGAGTGCGATGCGATCCTGATTCATTCCCGTTTCTCCATCATTCAAAAATCCTCCATCATTCGAAAAGCGGTCGATTCACGATTTGCGCAGCGCCACGACCAGCGCAATCACGCCGGCACCGATCGCGATGACCGGCAGCAGGCGCATTCCGGGAGACGAGAGTGTCGACAGCGACACCACCGCGGCGAGCATGCCGGAGACAAGCAAAGCCCCAGCCAGGGCCAGCAAAACGGCCACCCGCTGGCCACGTCGCACGCGCTGCTCGATGGCCTTCAGATCATCCGAGGCTATGCGAAGTTCCAGCTTTCCGCGAGTCGCCTGCACCAGGTAGTCGTGGACGAGCTGCGGCATGTCCGGCGCGGCCGCGAGCCACTCGGGCACGCGCCGGCGCAGCGCCTTCAACACCGCGCGAGGGCCGTGCCGCTCGCGCCAGATGCGTTCCAGCACGGGTTTTGCGGTCGCCCAGATGTCGATCCGCGGATGCAGCAGCCGGCCGACGCCCTCGATATTGAGAAGAGTTTTCTGCAGGAGGATCAGCTGCGGCTGCAGCGTCAGCTCGTAGCGTCGCGCCATCTGGAAGAGTTTTACGACGACCTCGGCCAGCGAGATTTCGGCCAGCGGACGCGTGAAGTACGGCTCGCAGACCGTGCGCACGGCGGCTTCGAGCTCATCGAGCCGCGCGTCCGCGGGCATCCAGCCGGCGCGGATGTGCAATTCGGCGACGCGCCGATAATCCTGATTGAACAACGCCAGGAAATTTTCGGCGAGCCAATATTGATCCGCTTCCGGCAACGTCCCCATGATGCCGAAATCGAGTGCGATGAAACGCGGATCGGCCGCGTGTGCCGGATCGACCCAGATGTTGCCGGCGTGCGCGTCGGCGTGAAAGAAATTGTCGCGGAATACTTGCGTGTAAAAGAGGCGCACGCCTTTTTCCGCGAGCCGCACGCGATCGATTCCAGCCGCATCGAGCGCCGCGAGATCGTCCACTGGAATGCCGCGCACGCGCTCGAGCGTCAGCACGCGCTCGTTGGTGTGCGACCAGACCACTTCGGGGACATAGAGATCGTTCGAGCCGAGAAAATTGCGCCGCAGCAGCGACGCGTTGGCGCCCTCTCGCTGCAGATCGAGCTCGTTGGTCAGCGTCGTTTCGATCTCGTCGACGATTTCGCGCGGGCGGATCTTTTCCGCGTTCGGATGAAAGCGCTCGACTGATGCCGCGATCGCGCGCAGGAGCGCCACGTCGTCGTCGATGCGTTCATGGATATCGGGACGCAGCACTTTGACGACGACCTCGCGGCCGTCCTTCAGCGTCGCCGCATGGACCTGCGCGATCGACGCCGAGGCGAGCGGCGTGCCGTCGAATGTCGCATAGCGCTCGTCGATCCTCGAACCGAGCGCGCTCTCGATCGCCGCGCGCGCGATGTTCTCGGGAAACGGCGCGACGCGGTCCTGCAGCGTGGTCAGCTCGTCGGCGACATCCGCCGGCAAAAGATCGCGCCGCGTCGAAAGAATCTGGCCGAACTTGACAAAGATCGGACCGAGCTCCGTCAGCGCCATCACCAGACGCGCTCCGCGCGTCGCATGCGCGATGTCGCCGCGTGGGCGCGGCAACAGCACGCGAACGAGTTTCAACGGACGATACAGATGCGCCGCATCGACGAGATCGTCGAGCCGATAACGTACCAGCACCGCCGCGATCCGCAGCAAGCGCGGAAACTGTCGCAGCGGTGTCACGCGCTCGTTTTCCCGGTCGCCGCGCCGAGGCGGCGGACGCGCGCTTCGAGCCGGTCCGCACGCTCGCGCACCGCGTCGACGTCGTCCAGAAACATTTCGACTTCGGCCTTGGCGACGACATCGCGGCTCTCTTCGCTGACGTATTCCGCCGCGTCGCGCGCGAACGCCCGCGCCGAATCGCGCACACCTGCAAGCGCGCGCCGAACGCCGCGCGCGACCTGAAAACCGGCGACATCACCGAACAGACGCACAAACGCCTCATCGAAATCCGGCGCGAAACGCGTAGCGATGCGTTCGAGCCGGCGCGCGAGCTCGGCATCGCCCGAGACATCGACGCTGCCCGGCGCGAGCGCGCCTTCGCGACCGCGCGCCAATGCGAAACGCAGCAATGCCGACGGCGTCGCCGCGACGCGGAGCGCGCTTTCGCCTTCGAACGCGGGACCGATCTTGAGCCGACCCTCTGCGACCGCGATGCGCATCGCGAGCGGCGTGTTTCTGAATTCCAGCGTCAGCGCCCGGCCATCGAGCGGACGCAACGACGCGCGTGTTTCGGGATCGAGGTCGATCACGCGATCCAGCGCCGCTTCGAGCGCCCGGCCGAGGAGGCTCAGTAGGGGATCGGGCCGGCGCGGCGTTGAGCTGGCGGGGGTCGCGGACATGCGCCGATTCTACCCGGACGGTCGGAGCCGGGATTCGGGAATCGGGAATCGGGAGAGCTGCAATGCTCCGAATCCCGCAATCCCGAATCCCGGCTCTTCATCTCCCGCGCATTCGCTCGCGCGCGAGATACGCCGAAACGCGCGCGAGACCCTCGGCCATCGCGACGCGCGGCACGTAGCCAAGATCACGCCGCGCGGCGGCGATGTTGAACCAGGCCGCCTGGCCGAACAGCGCGAGCGCGTCGGAGGTTAGCAGCGGGTCCGCTCCGGAAACGGTGCGTCTTAGCCGAGCGGAGAATGCGAGCGTGCGCGCCATCGATGCGGAAAGCCGCCGCGTTTCGGCGGGATAGCCGGCCGCGCGCAGGAGTCCGTTGAAGAAGCCTTCGACGGTTGCGGGCTCGCCCTGAGTGATGAAGTACGCCTTGCCCGCGATCGTCGAATCGGGATCGAGACGATCGAGTGCCGCGAGATGCGCATCGGCCGCGTTGTCGACATAGCAGCAGTCGATTTTCTTGCTGGCGTCGCCGAAGAGACGCAGGCGGCCGGCCTTGGCGAGAGCGGCGATGCGCGGCAGCAGCGAGGCCTCGCCCGGTCCCCAGAGGATGTGCGGGCGGAGCGCCACGGTCGCGAGTTGCGGTCCATTGGCCGCGAGCACGTGGCGCTCGGCCAGGGCTTTGGTCGCGAGATAAGGCGTCGGCGCGCGTGGGGGCATGCGCTGCGTCTCGCTGACGCCGTTGAGGTCGCCATGATCGATGACGACGCCCGCGCACGAAGTGAACACGAGTTTGCGCACGCCAGCGATTTCGCAGGCCGCGAGAACGTTGTCGGTTCCGCGCACGTTGACGTCGTAGTACTCGTCGATGCGGCCGAACGGCGTCGTGTGCGCGGCGCAATGCACAACCGCATCGCAGCCGGCCGTCGCCGCGGCGAGCGCATCCAGCGATGCGATGTCGCCGGGCTGCTGTTCGACATCGAGCGCCTCGAGAGTCGCGTCGGGCCGGCGCACCAGCGCGGTCACCGTGTGCCCGGTGTCCTTGAGGCGACGCGCGATCGCGCGGCCGAGGAAGCCGCTCGCACCGGTCAGCAGCACGCGCATTGATGGTCCTTTTCGTCCCCGTGCATGCTTTTACTTGCTGCTCAGCCAATCCAATGTAGCTTCGCGGCGTTGTCATCGCGCGAAAAGGCAAATCCAATGTTGCGTGCCATCAGTATCGCCGCCGGCCTGATCAGTCTCGTCTTTGCAGTCCCGGCGCGTGCGACGCAGGAGTTTAGCGGCAGCCTGCCGTCCGGCGCTTACTACCACGTCGAAATTCCCGACGGCTGGCAGCCGGGCGGGGCCGTGGTTTTCTATCAACACGGCATGGATTTCACGACTCCTTCAAATGCGCCGGGGCTCGGGCCGTTGAAGAGCGTCATGCTCGCCGAAGGCTACGCGGTCGCGGCGACGAGCTATCGCGAGCGCGGTTGGGCGCTCTTCACCGCGATCGACGACAACCGCGACCTCCTCACGGTGTTCGATCGGCTTGCCGGTGCACCGGGGGAAGTCGTCCCGTTTGGCGGCTCTTTGGGCGGCTTGATCGCGCTGAAACTCGCCGAAGCGCCGGGTTTCCCGCCGGTGCATGGAACTTTCGCGCTGTGTCCGGCGGCGGCCGGCGCGCGGCTTTGGGACGCGGGAATCGATCTGCGTCTCGCGTTCGATGTGGTGTGCGGCGCGGACGGCGCCGGCGAATTTCCCGTGGGCGACCCGCCGCTGCCATGGGCGATCAACCTTGACGACATTCCAGACGGGCTCGGCGATCTGCTCGACGATACCGAGCTGCTGCCGGTGCTGCTTCCGCTCGAGCAGTGCACGGGCGTCAATCTTCCGCCGATCCTGCGCAATGACGCGATGCAGCGCAGGCTCGATGAGCTGATGACCTTCGCACACATCACGGACGAGGATTTCTTCGTCACGGACATCGGCTATGCCACTTATGTGCTGAGCGATCTCGTACGCGCGCCCGACAAGCTCGACGGACGCAATCCGTTCACGACGCTCGGCGTCGACTACAGCAGCGATCCGTTGATCCAGGCGAACATTCCTCGCTTCGTCGCCGATCCGCTTGCCGCAGCCGAATTGCATCAGGTCTCGGATTTCCGCGGCGCGATCGGAACGAGCAAGGTGCTTTCGATGCATACGAGCGAGGATCAGCTCGTGATTCCCGGCAACGAGGATTTCATCAGTAATGTCGTGCCGGCCGGTCAGCGCACGATAGCAATCGTCGATGAGGACAGTCCGACGCATTGCGGATTCAAAGATGCCGAAGGACTCGCCGGCTGGGAAGCGCTGCGCGCATGGAAAGATGGCGCGCCGCAACCCGATGTCGCCGATCTGCAGCAGCAATGCGAGGCAATCGTCGCGTCCGGAGTGGCCAATCGTCCTTGCCGGTTCGATCCGAATGCCGAGATCGTTCCGTTCGACGACATCGTGCGTCCGCGACCGGTCGTCGCGCCGCCGGTGACGGGCCATTCGACGCACGAGCGACCGAGTCGGGGCACTCCTCCGCGCGAGGACGCGGCGATGCCGGCGCGCGTGCTCGCGCGCTGAGTGCTGCGTCAGCTCGCCGCGCGTTGCGCCATCAACGCGAACAGGTGGCCGTCGGGATCTTCGAGGAATGCCATCCATAGATCCGTTGCGCCGAGCTTCGCGATGAAATGCGGCTCGCCGCCTTTCGCGACGACGACGCCGCGCTCGCGGAGCGCGGCGAACGTGCCATCGAGATCGGCGACTTCGAAGTAAAGCACCGTCCCCGCGGGTTTCACCTCCGGCGATTCGGCCGAGCCGAGCATCAAGCGCACGCCCTCGACATCGAAGAACGCGACGTTGGGCGCCTGGAACAGGAACTTGAGTCCGACCGCATCGCGCCAGAATGCGATCGAGCGATCCATGTCGTGAACGGTCAGCGCGATCTGGCCGATGCGGCCGAGCGCAGGCGAGGATGCGGGCATGGCGATCTTCCTCTTCGTTGCGAACGTGACGAATCGTACCCCGTTCCGTTCGCGCGAGGATGTCAGCGAGTGCTGCTGTCTATCTCAAAGAATCGCGAGTTGGATGCGACCGGCGTGGTGAAAACTTGTCGCGTCTGATTTCAGTGTTCTTTTACCGGATAAGTCTCGACGCCTTCCTGTTTCGCGGGCGGCTCGCCTTCGCGGCGCACCGGCACGCGGGCAATCGATCCGCAGGTAAACGCGCCCCAGCTCTGCGCACCGTCGTGAGGCTCGCTGATCGGTCGGATCGTATCGGCGCCAAGTCCGGCGGCCTCGTTCCGCGCCATGATTTCGAGCTCGTCGCTGACCTTGAGTCCATTGCGATCGACCGGACCGACACGATCGAGCACCGAGACGGTGACCTTGCCTGCGTCCTTGCAGCCGTCGACGTTGCCGTCCCAGGCGACGCGAACCTTGTCGCCGCCGGAGTCGAGCTTGATGCCCCAGCTGCAGGCGGCGAGCAGCGCGGTGGCGGCTGCGATACAGAGGATGCGTTTCATGGCAACTCCTCGATGATTCATCGGCGGCATGCTAGCGCGCGGCGCCTGAATGGCAGCGCGGTTTGGATTTCGCGAACAGCGAGTCGCGAGGCATCGCCATCGCCACCATTCCCATCGCGGGGAAGGGCAGCAGAGAGAATTTTCAGCGCACGACCTTGCCTTCCGCATCGAGCACTTTCACGTCGCCGATGTTGAGTGCGCGGACCGGTTTTTCGATTCGCTTGAGATCGCCGACGATGACCCACGTCAACGCGTCGGGCTTGATGATCTCGTTCGCGGCGGCCTGCACGGCCGGGTCGGTCAGTGCTTCGATGTGCGACTTCAATGTTTGCACGTAGTCGTCGGGTCGATCGTAAACGACGATGCTGTTCATTGCGCCGAGCACCGCGCCGACGGTCTGGTAATGGCCCGGCATGCTGCGCACATCGTCGAGCTTGATCTTCTCGATCTCCTCGCCCGTCAGCGGTCTTGGTCCTATCACTTCCTTCGATTCGCGCAGCAGCTCAGCCGCAGACTCGGCGGTCTTGTCGGTCTGCACCGGCGCATAAAGCATGAAAGGCCGCTGGCCGAGCGCATTGGTCATAAAGCTGAAGGCCCCGTACGCCCAATGCTTGTCCTCGCGCAGGTTCATGTTGAGGCGCGAGGTGAACGTGCCACCGAACGCACTCGTCATCGTCTCGATTTCGAGATTGTTCTTCGCCTTGGTCGAAGGCGCGAGCACGCCGGCGAGAATCAACGATTGCTGCGCACCGGGCTTGTCGACGAGATAGACGCGCGGTTTCGGCGGCGCGACGACGCTCGCTATGTTTTTCTTAGCGCGCGCGGTCGAAGGCGCTTTCCAGTCGCCGAAGACCGCGTCGAGTTGCGGCACGATCGCCTCGAGCGTCGTATCGCCGGCGACGAGAATCTTCGTGCTGTCCGCACGCAGCCAGTCGCCGACATACGTGCGCAGATCCTTGGCGCTCAGCGCGTTGATCGCCTGCTCGTTGCCCGAACCCGTGAACGGAATCGCATAAGCGTGACCATCGCCGTACAAGAGCGGCGGCAACGTGCGCAGCGCGAGACCGCGCGGTTGTGTCTTTTCCTGCGCGATGCGCGCGAGCCATTGGCCGCGGATGCGCGCAATGTCCTCGTCGTGTAACGCAGGATTGCGGGCGACGTCCGCATAAAGCGCGAGCGAAGGTTTCAGCTGCGATGACAATGCACTCAGGCTGACGCTCGACGTATCGAGACTGGATCCTGCGCTGATCTGCGCGCCGAGTCGTTCCTCGCGTCGCGCGATCTCGAGCGAATCGAGCGTCGTCGTGCCTTCGTCCAGCATTCCCATCGTGAATGCGGACGTGCCGGGTCCGCGTCCCTGATCGGATGCGTAACCCGCGTCGAACAACAGCTGCATTTCGACGATCGGCAACGTATGACGCTCGGCGAGAATGACTTCGATGCCGTTTTTCAAGCGGCCGCGCTCGAGCTTCGGGAAACCGAGGTCGGGGAATGCTTCGACTTTGGGCACGCCCTTGTCCCGCGCGACGCTCGATTTCGTCACCTGGTACGTGGCTGCCGGCGGAGCGACGGCGGGTGGCCGGCCTTCGATCGCGGCTCGGCCGGCCGTTTCTCCCTCGTCTTTCGGTTCTTCACCCGCGCCGGCGGCCGCGGGGGTCACGGTCAGCGTGTAGTCGCCTTTCGCGATCCATTTGTTCGCGGCTGCGAGCACGCTTTCGCGCGTAGCCGATTCGACGCGCGCGAGATCTTCCTTGTAGGCCGCCGGATCGCCGCGATACACCTGGCCCTCGGCAAGAATCGATGCCTTGCCGTTGACGCGTTCGAGATGACGGATGAACGATGCGTGCGTCGAGAACTTGACGCGCGCGAGCTCGTCGTCGGT
>DASYJJ010000231.1:0-1926 GCA_035996605.1 Rhodanobacteraceae bacterium | reverse complement strand
CGCAAAAGCCACAACCGGCCGATGCAGCCGATCCTTCAAACGCGACGCCACAAGACCCACGATTCCGGCGTGCCAATCGGACTGGTAAAGCACGACGCCCTGTGGAAACGCATCGCCGCCATGTTCGGCGATGAAAGCCGCGACCGTGGCTTCGCTCTGCTCGACCATCGTCGCCTGCATTTCGCGACGTTGCGCGTTGATCGCGGAAAGTCGCGTCGCAAGATCGGATGCGATCGCCGCGTCGTCAGCGAGCAGGCACTCGATGCCGAGCCGCATGTCCTCGAGCCTGCCTGCGGCGTTGATGCGCGGCGCGAGCGCGAATCCGAGATCGGCTGCGACCGCGCGTGCGGGATCGCGCCCCGCCGCGCGAAACAGCGCGTTCACGCCCGCGCACGCACGACCGGCGCGGATGCGCTTCAGACCTGCGGCGACGAGCACGCGATTGTTGGCGTCCATCGGAACGAGATCGGCGACCGTGCCGAGCGCGACGAGATCGAGCAGCATTGCAAGATCAGGTTCGGCGGCTCCGTGCGTTTCGAAATGGCCGGCAGCTCGCAGGCGCGCGCGCAGCGCAAGCATCAGGCAGAACACGACACCGACGCCTGCGATCGCTTTGCTCGGAAATGCGTCGCCGCCCACATTCGGATTCACGATCGCGTCTGCGGCGGGCAACGTCGCCGCGGGCAGATGATGATCGGTGACGATCGTGCGCATGCCGAGCGCACGCGCCGTTTCGATCCCGGCGTGACTCGCGATGCCGTTGTCCACCGTGACGATAAGATCGGGCGCTTCGTCGCGCAACTCGTCGACGAGACCCGGCGAAAGACCGTAGCCATGTCGAAAGCGATTCGGCACGCGATACATGACGTCGCGCGCACCGAGCAAACGCAGCGCGCGCACCGCAACCGCGGTACCGGTGGCGCCGTCGGCATCGAAATCGCCGACGATGCAGATGCGGCGATCGGACGCGATCGCCTCGATCAACAGTGCGCAGGCCCGATCGATGCCGTCGAGCGCCGCAGGATCCGCCAATTGCGCGAGCCTCGGCTCGAACGCATCGCCCGGTTGCATGCCGCGCGCGGCATAGACGCGCGCCAGCACCGGATGCATGGCGTTGGGCCACGCTAGCGGATCGAAAGCGCAGCTGCGACGCCGGATCGTGGGTGGTTTCATCTCGCTGAGCGAGGAGTTCGCGGTTCTGTCGAAACGGCGCTCAGGGCTGGTAGCGTACAGCCGTGATCTCGTAGCGCCGCGTGCCATTCGGCGCCTGGAATTCGAAGCTGTCGCCCTCGCTCTTGCCGATGAGCGCACGCGCGAACGGCGATGAGACCGAGATCAGCTGCTGCTTGATGTCGGCTTCAAGGTCGCCGACGATCTGGTAGCTCACTGCCTCGCCCGAATCTTCATCCGAGAGATCGACGGTCGCGCCGAAAACGATGCGCGAACCTGCGTTCAATCGGCTGATGTCGATGACCTCGGCGTATGAAAGTGCGGCCTCAAGCTCGTTGATGCGCCCTTCGGTGAACCCCTGCTGCTCTCGCGCCGCGTGGTACTCGGCGTTTTCCTTCAGATCGCCGTGCGCACGCGCTTCGGCAATGGCCTGGATGATGCGCGGTCGTTCGACGCTCTTCAGGCGTTCCAGCTCACCGCGCAGGCGTTCGGCGCCCTTCTGTGTCATCGGTGCTCTTTTCACGCAAGTTCCTTGTGCAATTCCTGCAGGCTGTGGACGTCTTCGCTGTCGCGGAAATCGAGCGAATGCAGCAGCGCGCGCGCACCGCTGACGGTGGTCGAATAGGTCACGCGCTGTTGCAGCGCTTCGCGGCGGATCGAGAACGAATCCGCGATCGCCTGCTTGCCTTCGGTCGTGTTCACGATGAATGCGATCTCGCCGTTCTTGATCAGATCGACGATATGCGGGCGGCCTTC
>DASYJJ010000230.1:0-13359 GCA_035996605.1 Rhodanobacteraceae bacterium | reverse complement strand
TTCGATTCACTTGCGAGCCCAGGCGCCCACAAAGATCGGCGCATGAACGACCGCCTGGCGCGAGCCCCGCGCGCGCGAACACGAACTCCGTCAAATCGCCGACAAACCGCGATTGCAACATGAGGCGGCGATGCTCATCGTTGCTGTGGCCCAGGACATACGATTTCTGCGCTTCGTGCTTCATCTTCTGTCTCCGGACCGATTCGGTCTCACCAGAAGTACGCCTCGGCTCGACTGGAACGTGCGGGCAAGTGCAGAATAGTCCCTGAACTATTCGAGTGAAAGTTTCCACCGCGGGCCTCGCGCGCGATCGGCGCGTTCCCGCGCACGGCGCCACTGGTTTCATCATCGAATCCGGCGCAAAACACCGCATCGGCGTCTCGCAACCAATGCCGTGCCGACGGTCATGCGTTCGAAGGGCATTGGGGATTAGAGTCGCGATGCCGAGCGCGCGATGCGCTCAGCTGCCAACGGAGTCAGCAATTCATGAGACTTGGTATCTTGATGCTCCCTGCACTGCTGTGGCTCGCGAGCGGACTCACCGCACAAGCGAGTGACGATACCGCGACGGCGAAGGCGGCTGCGGCGCTGCAAGGCAAATTCGACAACCGCCAGCAGGTTGCGAGCGCGCCGGCCGGAACGGATGCGCCGATCCCGCACGTGATCGTCGTCATCGAGCCGACGCCGCAGAAGGATTGGTCGCTCTGGCATGTACACATCGAAACCGATCCAGAATCGAAATTCGATCAGACGTGGGCGATGCAAATGCGTGTCGAGCACGACGGCAGCGGGGCGTTGGTTCCTTACTATCAGCTCAAACAGACGACCAATCCTGTCGCCGGCGCGTTCGATCCAAAGGATTGGCTTTCGCTCGAGGCGTGCGCGTTGCGCGGTGATTTCACCAAGGCGCGCATCGAGGCGATGTCGGAAGGCGAGCCGTGCGTGGCCGTCTCGATGAGCGTCGGTGCGCGGCGCGCCCTGTTGCCGGTTGGCTTCGTGAGCGACGGCGCAAAGTTGCATCTCGATATGAACCTGCGCGGCGTGCGCACGCGAATCGACGCGGATCGCTCGTAGCGGTTCTATTCAGAAGCGGATCGCCGGAATTGTCCGATTCTTGTCTAATTTCGGGTGTCCAAGAAAGACCCGAGACGGCGTTCTTCGACTAACGCCTGCGGATCGTTATCGATTGATCTGAAGGAAATCACCCACAGAGGAATGCTCGCATGACGAACAAGAATACCGGCGCCTGCTTCTGCGGCGCAGTGGAAATCGAAGTGACCGGAGCGCCCGAGGCAATGGGCTATTGCCATTGCGCGTCGTGCCGGTCATGGTCGGCCGGACCGGTCAACGCGTTCACGCTTTGGAAGCCCGACAACGTCAACGTGACGAAGGGCGCGAACCTTGTTGGTCACTTCAAGAAGACGGATAACAGCGATCGTCAGTTCTGCACGCGCTGCGGTGGCCATCTCATGACGTATCACCCGCCGTTCGGCCTGACCGACGTCTACGCCGCGACAATTCCGAGCGTCGCGTTCAAGCCCGGCCTGCACGTGAACTACGCCGAGACCGTGCTCGCAATGAAGGATGGTCTGCCCAAGCTCAAGGACTTTCCGAAAGAGCTCGGCGGATCGGGCGAAGCGGTCGCCGAATAACACGAACTGCAGCGCGCACTCCGTCAGTGGCCGGGGTGCAGCGCTGCCACATCGGCGGCCGTCAACTCGTCGGTGTAGTGATTGTCGAAGTGACTGCGCACGTAGTTGACGACGCGCGCAATCTGGGCGTCGTCCAGATGCATCGTGATGAACGCCTCGAAGCCGGTCATCTCCGGCTGCGGTCCGAAGTGCGGCATGTTGTTGCGCCCGAAGTAAACCGTGGTGGCGGTGAATTGCGCCGAGGCGAGATGCGGATTTTCCGCGAGCGCCGGATACGCACCGGCGCCTTTCGCGCCGCGCGCATCAGGCATGTGACAGGCCTGACAAACGTGCCGATAGATTTCTTCGCCGCTCGCGTTCGCGAGCGCTTTGGGCGTGAGCGGCGACTCGCCGCTGTCTTCGGCACGAAGAACGCGCATCGATGCGACGCCGATACCGATGCTGATGCTGATCCCGATCGCGAGCGTGATGGCACGCGCGCGATGCGAATTCGATCGCGTGCTCATGCGTGACCTCCCGCGACCGCGCGCTGATGAATCCGGCCGATCGCATCCAGCGCCGAGGTCACTGCGCCTTCCTGCCAGGCCGGCAGATACGATGCATGCTCGCCCGCGAGCGCGATGCGGCCGTCGATCTCGCAGAGATTGTTGTAGTGCGCCTCGCGTGTGGCTTCGGACCAGAGGCCGAAACAGCCCATCGTGAACGGCGAGCGGTGCCACGCGACGGCGACGCCGTTCTCGAATTCTTGCGGATACTGCGGGTGAATCTGGCTGCCGTCGCGTATGGCGGCGCGCACACGGTCCGCGGGACTCATCGCGCTCAGCTGGAACGCATCCGGCCCCCAGGTATACGCGCCGAGCAGCACGCCCTTGCCGCGCTCGAAGAAACCGTGCGACGGATAGGCGATCTGCTGGATCGGCAGGTTCGTCATCGTGATGCCGCCGTAGATCGCCTCGTCCTCTTCCCAGAAGCGGCGCTTGAACTGAAGTCCGATCTTGACCGCCGCGGCATAAGGAACCGCAGCGATCGCCTCGGCCATCGGCTTGCCCACATTCATTGGAATCTGGCTAAGGATCGACAGCGGAATCGTGCACAGACACCAGTCGGCGCGCGCCTGAAGCGTCGTACCCGATTTCGAAGTGTCTTCGTAGTACGCGGTGACACCGTGCTCGTTCTGCTCGATCTTCGTCACGCGCGAGCGATAGCGGATGATCGGGCCGAGCTCGCGCCCGAACGCTTCGCCGATGCGGCCCATGCCGCCGACCGGCTGGAAGATCGGCGTCTGGAATTCGTAGATGCTGCTGATCCACGGGTATTGCCAGAGCTGCGAGCCGATGACGTCCTGCGGCGAAATCGGCCGGGAAAATGCCGGCTTCCCGGTTAGACCACCGCCGGGATCGCGATCGTAGCCGCGGCGATCGCTGGAGTCGTCGTTCACGCTGTAGCGATAATTCTTGTCGAGTGCGCCCCAGAGCTGCAGCGCCGCCATCAGCACTTCGCCGTCTTCCTTCGTCAGCGGCGCGTCGAGTCCGTGCTGCGATACCGACTTGGCCAGCAGCTCCGCGATCGAGCCGTTGAAGTCCGCTACGTAAGTGCGCCAACGCTGCGGCTTGCCGCCGAATGCGTTCGTATTGTGCAGATACTGGTTGTGATTGACCTGGATGAACGGCTGCAGCTTTACGCCGAGCACGTTGCAATAGTGCAGCAGGTGTTCGTGGTGGTACGGAATTCGCCACGGTCCGGGATTGATGTAATGACCTTCGTCGAATTCGCAGTGCTGAGTCGCGCCGCCGAGCTCGGTGTAGGTGTCACCGCCACGCAGCGACCAGTTGCGGCCACCGGGACGCGCGTTGTACTCGAGCAGCTGCACCTTGTAGCCGGCATTGCGCAGTTCGTACGCCGCGGTCAGCCCGGCGATACCGGCGCCAAGGATCAGCACCGATGCGCCTTTCGGCGCGCCGCTGAGATCGATCGGTCCGCTGCGCCTGGATTCGCGCGCGAAACCGAGCGCGGTCATCGCCTGATACATCGCGGCGCCGCCGGCGGTGGCGCCGATCATGCGCAACAGATCGCGACGGGTCATGCTCGATGGAACGTTGCCATCCGACATCGATCCCTCCCGGGGTAACGTGCCGCGGATGAGATTGCCTGCTCGGCCCGACGAGCGCAATTCCGGCGCGGCTGTTGTCGGATGCTTGCGCGGCGCGCGACGGCCGCAAACAAAAAGCCCCGGGTGTTTCCACCCGGGGCTTCGTGCAACTCGGCTTGCGCCGAAATTCTTAGGCGAGCTGGACCTGATCGGCCTGCATGCCCTTCTGGCCCTGGACGGCAACGAAGGTCACCTTCTGGCCTTCCTGCAGCGACTTGAAACCACTGCCCTGGATCGCGCGGAAATGCACGAACAGGTCGGGGCCGCTCTCAGGAGTGATGAAACCAAAACCCTTGGCGTCGTTGAACCATTTGACGGTTCCGGTCTGGCGATTCGACATCTCGAATATTCCTTGTTAGGTGAAATGTAATCACGACGCCGGGACATCCGGGCCGAGACTGGGGCTGCTGGGAGTAATCGAGGCGAAGCGATGAGCGGATCGTGGGATCAACCGCATCGGGCCACGGTTCAAAGTGACCCTAGCAAACACAGTGCGTCCCACTATACGCGCTGTCGATTACAAAAGCGACTGGGGCCATTTTGGCCGTTCCGCCGATCCCGAAATTGGCCATTCCGCCGGTCCGGAAATACGCAACGAGCGCCCGAAGGCGCCCGCCGCGCTCCCCATAGCCGGCACGTCAGAACCGATATTGCCCCGAGACCGCGAGCAGGTTGCCCGAGCTCTGGAAATGACCGGTCAACGTGCTGAAAGTGGCGGAGAGATGATCGACGTTGCCGTCGTCCACCCAAAGATGCGTATAGCCGGCTTCGAACTTGAGATCGTCGCTGACCTTGTATCCGAGGCCGAACGAAAGCCACGTGCGCGTACCGTCCGGAACGCGCGAGTCGCGCGTTGAATCCTTGGTCGGCGTCTCGTCATAGGCGATGCCGGCGCGCAGCGTCCAGTTCGGGTCGAGGCGGTAGTCGCCGCCGAACGAAGCGAACCAGGCGTCTTTCCAGTCGAAGATCGAAACCGCATCGGGCTGCACCGGATTGGAATAGTGCACCACGAGCTTGTCGAAGCTCGACCAGTGCGTGTAGCTGAGATCGGCGCCGAAGCTGATGTGATCGTCGAGCGTGTGCCACCAGCTCGCCGTCGCGAACGCAGGCGTATCGAAATCGGCCTGGCCGGGCGCGTCGACGAAAGCACCGCCGAGCAGTGGAAGGACGTTCGACGGCACGAGGAACTTGCCGTCGCCTTGAATGGTGTGATCGATTTGCGAATGGAAATTGATGCCGATGTTGTCGTTCGGCGTTGGCTTCCACAAAAGTCCGAGACCGAAACCGTAGCCCCAGTCGTCGCCCTTCAAACTGCCGAAGCCATCGGCTTCCTGCGGCAACAGCGCGCCGTTGGTGGGACCTGCGAGGATCGTGCCGAAGTCGATCGCCTGCGACAGCGTCGCGCTGGTGCGTTGCGCGATGAAGCTCGCACCGAGCGAAACTTCGTCATTGAGCTTCCATGACCCGGCAAACGTCAGCGCCGGCGATTGCAGCTTGGATTTCAGCGAATCATAGCGGCCGACCCATTGGTCGTTGTATTCGGTCTGGAATCCGAACGGCACGGTGACCGCTCCGCCTAGCGAGAATTGCTCGTTGACCGAGTGCACGATGTACAGCGCCGGCACCGGTTGTGTCGTGCCGCCATCGCCACCATCGCCGCCAGTCAGCGGACGACCGAGAAAATCCTCGCCGCTGCCATGGAACTTGGTACTGAAGTTGATCGCGGTGACATCGGCCTGAAAGCAGCCGCCTTTGATCTCGCTCATCGCAGCCGGATTGTTCGCGACCACCGCGCAATCACCCGGTGCTGCGGCGGATCCCGCGAACGCACGACCGAGCGCTTCGGCACTGTTTTCGCGCAACTGGAAACCGGACCCATGCGCAGTCTGGCCAGCCAACGCCGCGGCGAGCGCCAGCGGCAAAGCAGCCAGCATCGGTGCGGACGGACGACAACGGAGGAAACGACTCATGCGCAGGCTCCTGACAGGCGGCACCTTGGGTCGGGTGTTTATTATTGCTTAACGGAACGATCTTAGCTGTTTGTCCGACATGCCATCCATCCTGCGCCGCCGCATTTTGTTGCGCCGCGGCACATCTCACGGCATTGCCCCGCGAGATTGCTCACTCCGCGCTCATTCACGGCCCGCGACAATCGGCGAATGTCGCGATCCCAAAAAGCCTATTTTCGACGGCTGGTGGTGCTGCCTCTCCTTCTGGGGCTGGCGATTGCCCGGGCGGCCACGACGGTGCCACTACCGAGCTGGATGTGCGCCAGTACCGGCGCCGACATGATCTTCGCCAGCGGTTTCGAGATCGGCGAGGCGATTCCGCATGATCCTTCGAACGGCAGCGGCGGTCCGTACCCGGGCGATGAGTCGCGCGGTATTTCCGTGCCGGGATTCGGCAGTCACCTCCTTTATCTCTATTTGCCGCAGGACTACAGCCCCGCGCGCTCGTGGCCGCTGATGCTCGCCATGCACGGCACCGTAGGCTATCCGGGCGCCGCGCCCGCGGCTGCGCGCCAGATTCGCGATGACTGGTCGAGCATTGCCAACAGCGGCGGCTTCGTCGTGCTCGCGCCGGTCGCGAGCGGCTCGGACGGCAGCTGGGATCCCGAGATCGATATTCCAGTGATCTTCGCGGCCATCGCCGACACCGAAGCGCGCTACAACATCGAGCAGACGCGCATCAACATGTGGGGCTACTCCGCGGGCGGGCATCTGGCGCACGGTCTGGCGTTGAATCACACCGATTTCTTTGCCGCGTACGGCGTCAGCGCCGGTGCGCTGACGCAATACGCATGCACCGACGACGGCTCGCCACCGCCAAGCTGCAGCGAACTGCTTGGCAACGCCGAGCCGAAAATTCCCGTCGACATCCACATCGGCCTCGTGGATCCGCTCTATCTCTATTACGGAGCAAACGAAGACGCGGCGCGCTTCGAGGCCGGCGGCTGGATTCCAGAACAGGACCTGTTTTGGCGACCGTTTGCCGGCGGTCACACGTACACGGTCGCACAGCTCGGCGAGATCTGGACGAACATCTGTCCGTTTGCGCTCGGGCCGTGATCACCGCCGTCGCGCGCGGGCACAGACCAACCTAGAAACTCACGCCGCCGCTTTTTGCATGCGCGCAAGCGCCTGCACTCCCTCGCGCGCGAGATCGCTGAGTCCGTGTCCGCCGCCGTCGACGTGCGCGATGATCTGCTTGCGCATGCGCGGTTCCCAGTAGCGCTTGAGATGATTGGCGACGCCAGCGATCCCCGCCGCGCGATCGGGCTCCGAGGCGAAAAAGTTCGCGATGTCGTTCACCATTTCGACCATGTGCTCGACGTTCATGCCGTTGTCTCCGCGCGCGTTCGCGCCACGCGCTCGGGATTTGCGTAAACAACGTGGCCTTCGGGCCGCGCGAATCCGATCAATGTCATGCCTGTTTCCTCGGCAAGATGGATTGCGAGCGCAGTAGGCGCAGAAATCGCCGCGAGCAGCGCGATGCCGACCGTCGCCGATTTCTGCACCATCTCGTAGCTCGCGCGGCTCGTCACGACGAGAAATCCTTCGTCGACACGCTCACCCGCTTTGCTCATCGCGCCGATCAGCTTGTCGAGCGCGTTGTGACGTCCGACGTCTTCGCGCAGCAACGCAACGTTGCCGTCGAGACGCGCCCACGCGGCCGCATGCGTCGCACCGGTCGCGACATTGAGCGGTTGCAGATCATGCAATTGCGCGAGCGTCCGGTGCAGTGTTTCCGCACTGATTTCCGGACCCGCGCCGACCGCCGGCGGCTGACGCACGGCATCTTCGAGCGCCTGCGCGCCGCAAAGCCCGCAACTCGTGCGCCCGGTAAGATTGCGATGCCTCGATTCGAGTGCCTGCGCGCGCGCTTCGGGAATCCTCAGACGAATTTCGATGCCTTCGAGCAACGTCTTCGTCTCGATCGACGTGAGCTCATCCGCCGCACCGATCACAGCTTCAGTCAGCGAAAAGCCAAGCGCGAAATCGTCGAGGTCGCGCGGCGTCGCCATCATGACGACGTGCGGCCGATCGTTGTAGACGAGCGCGATCGGCACTTCCTCGGCGATCGCGTCCGTCAGTTGCGCGATCTTGCCCGCGCGAAAGCGCCGCACCGGGCGCCGCACGAATCCGGCGTGCGTCTCGCCGCCCGCTGACGCGGTCGGATCAGGCGTTCGGCGTTGCGACGGGCTCATGGTTCTTGTCATCCAGAAGTTCCTGCTGCCGCTCGCTGAACGCACGGTAGCGTTTCTGCCAGTCGGACGGCTGCGACACGCGCATCACCTGCACCGCGGTCACCTTGTACTCGGGACAGTTCGTCGCCCAGTCCGAATTCTCGGTCGTGATCACGTTCGCGCCCGAGAACGGGAAATGGAATGTCGTGTAGACGACGCCCGGCTGCATGCGATCGCTGATCATCGCGCGCAGCACCGTTTCGCCGGCACGGCTCTCGATGCCGACCCAGTCGCCCTCGCGGATGCCGCGATCCTCCGCATCGTTGGGATGGATTTCGAGCCGATCTTCGCTGTGCCAGCGCACGTTTTCGGTGCGCCGCGTCTGCGCGCCGACGTTGTATTGCGAAAGAATGCGGCCCGTAGTGAGGATCAACGGATATTTCTGATTGACTTTCTCGGTCGTCGGCACGTATTCGGTCAGGAGGAACTTGCCCTTGCCGCGCACGAACTCGCCGACATGCATCGTCGGCGTGCCGTTCGGGTGCTCGTCATTGCACGGCCACTGCACGCTGCCGAGCTCGTCGATCTTGGCAAAGCTCATGTTGGTGAACGTCGGCGTCAAGCGCGCGATCTCGTCCATGATCTCGGACGCGTGCTTGTAGTTCATCGGATAGCCGATCGCGTTCGACAGAAGCTGCGTGATTTCCCAATCGGCGTAGCCGTTCTTCGGGCGCATCACCTCGCGCACGCGCGAAACGCGGCGTTCGGCGTTGGTGAAGGTGCCGTCCTTCTCGAGGAACGTCGAGCCCGGCAGGAACACATGCGCGAATTTCGCCGATTCGTTGAGGAAGAGATCCTGCACGACGATGCATTCCATCGATGTCAGCGCCGCCGTCACATGCTGCGTGTTGGGATCGCTCTGCGCGATGTCCTCGCCTTCGATGTAGAGCGCCTTGAATTCGCCGTCGAGCGCGGCCTCGAACATGTTCGGGATGCGAAGGCCGGGCTCGTTCTGCAGATGCACGCCCCATTCCTTCTCGAAGCTGGCGCGCACTGCATCGTCCGAGACGTGTCGATACGCGGTGAATTCGTGCGGGAACGAGCCCATGTCGCAGGAGCCCTGCACGTTGTTCTGGCCGCGCAGCGGATTCACGCCGACGCCTTCGCGACCTAGGTTGGCGGTCGCCATCGCGAGATTCGCGATGCCCATCACCATCGTCGAGCCTTGCGAATGCTCGGTGACGCCGAGACCGTAGTAGATCGCGCCGTTGCCGCCGGTTGCATAAAGCCGCGCAGCGGCACGCACGTCGGCCGCGGGCACGCCGGTGACGCTTTCCATAGCTTCGGGCGAATTGCGCTCCTCGGAAATGAACTTGCGCCATTTCTCGAAAGCTTCGGGCTCGCAGCGCGATCGGACGAATTCCTCATTCACCAAACCTTCGCTGACGACGACGTGCGCGAGCGAATTGATCAGCGCGACGTTCGTGCCGGGCTTGAGCTTCAGGTGATAGTCGGCCTTGATATGCGGCGTGCGCACGAGATCGATGCGGCGCGGATCGGCGATGATCAACCGCGCGCCTTCGCGCAAGCGCCGCTTCATCTGCGAGGCGAACACCGGATGGCCATCGGTCGGATTGGCGCCGATCACCATGATCACGTCGGCCTTCATCACCGAATCAAAATTCTGCGTACCCGCCGATTCGCCAAGCGTGTTCTTGAGCCCGTAACCGGTCGGCGAATGGCACACGCGCGCGCAGGTGTCGACATTGTTGTTGCCGAAGCCGGCACGGACGAGCTTCTGCACGAGGTAGGTTTCCTCGTTCGTGCAGCGCGACGACGTGATGCCGCCGATCGAATCGCGGCCGTATTTTTCCTGGATGCGCTTGAACTCGGACGCGGCGTAGCCGATCGCATCTTCCCAGCTCACTTCGCGCCATGGGTCAGAGATCTTCGCGCGGATCATCGGCTTCAGGATGCGGTCCGGATGCGTCGCGTAACCGATGGCGAAGCGGCCTTTCACGCAGCTGTGGCCGTGATTCGCGTGACCGTCCTTGTTCGGCACCATGCGCACGAGCTCTTCGCCGCGCATTTCGGCGCGGAACGAGCAGCCGACACCGCAATACGCGCACGTCGTGATCGCGCTGTGCTCCGGCGGGCCTTTCTGCAGCAGCGATTTTTCGACCAGCGCGCCGGTCGGGCAAGCCTGCACGCAGGCGCCGCACGAAACGCACTCCGAATCCATGAACGGATCGTCCTGACTCGCGGCGATCTTCGAAAGGAATCCGCGACCCTCGACCGTCAGCGCAAACGTGCCTTGCTGCTCGTCGCAAGCACGTACGCAGCGCGAGCAGACGATGCATTGCGCCGGATCGAAGCGAAAATACGGATTCGATTCGTCGATACCGACGTAGAGCGGATTCGATTCGCCATCGGCGTTTTTCGCCAGCACGTGGTTGGCGCCGTCAAAACCGTAGCGCACATCGGTGAGGCCGACGGCTTTGGCCATTTCCTCGATTTCCGTGCGTCCCCCGGGCGGCGACGTGATCGCGGCCAGCGGATGGTCGGAAAGATAAAGCTCCATCACGCCGCGGCGCAGCTCGCCGAGCTTTTCGCTCTGCGTCGTCACCTTCATGCCGGCGGCGACCGGCGTCGTGCACGACGCCGGAAATCCTTTCATGCCTTCGATCTGCACGAGGCACAAACGACACGAACCGAACGCATCGAGCAACTCGGTCGCGCACAGCTTGGGAATCTGGATGCCGATTTCCGATGCGGCGCGCAGCACGGAAGTGCCTGCCGGAACGTGCACGTCGTGGCCGTCGATGGTCAGAGCAACCGTCTCGGTCGATTTCGATTTCGGTGTGCCGAGATCGGTTTCAGCTATGGAACGCATGTCGAACTCCTGCGCGTTTGTCGCGCTACTTCCTGGTTGCCATCGCGCGAAACGGCAACAGGATTGCTTCCGTCGTTCCGGCGAAAGCCGGAATCCATGTTGCTTTGACACCGGAACAGCAAAATCGGTCCCGGCTTTCGCCGGAATGACGAGCCTGGTGCGTTCGATCTCACGCCCGCACCTCGAAATCTTCCGGAAAGTGCTGCAACGCGCTGCGCACCGGATCCGGCGTCAAACCGCCCATCGCGCACAGCGACCCGAAGCGCATCGTCTCGAACAGATCCTTCAGCACGACGATGTTCTTGTCGCGCTCGATGCCGGCACGAATGCGGTCGAGGACCTCGACGCCGCGCGTCGAGCCGATCCGGCACGGCGTGCATTTGCCGCAGGACTCGATCGAGCAGAATTCCATCGCGTAGCGCGCCTGTTCGAGCATGTCGACCGTGTCGTCGAAAGCGACGATGCCGCCGTGGCCGAGCATGGCGCCGACCGCAGCGAACGCCTCGTAATCGACAATGGTGTCGAATTGCGATTCAGGCAAGTACGCACCGAGCGGGCCTCCGACCTGAACGGCTCGGATCGGGCGGCCGGAATAAGATCCGCCGCCGTAGTCGTAAAGCAATTCGCGCAGCGTCACGCCGAATGCTTTTTCGACGAGTCCCGTGTGCTTGAGATTCCCGGCGAGCTGCAGCGGCAACGTGCCGCGCGAACGGCCGACGCCGTAATTCTTGTAATAGTCCGCGCCCTTGTCGAGGATGATCGGGACGGAAGCCAGCGTGATCACGTTGTTGATCACGGTCGGCTCACCGAACAAACCCTTGATCGCCGGCAGCGGCGGTTTGAAACGCACCTGGCCGCGCTTGCCTTCGAGACTGTCGAGCAGCGAGGTTTCCTCGCCGCAGATATACGCACCGGCGCCGAGCCGCACTTCGAGCTCGAAACGACGCGACTTTCCGCGGATGTCCGCGCCAAGGTAGCCTGCGGCGTAGGCGTTCGCGATCGCCTCGCTCAACGCGCGATGCGCGTGCGGATACTCGCTGCGAAGATAGATGTAGCCGCGCGTCGCGCCGACGGCGAGCCCGGCGATCGTCATGCCTTCGACGAGGCACAGCGGATCGCCTTCCATCAGCATTCGATCGGAGAACGTGCCGGAATCGCCTTCGTCCGCGTTGCAGACGATGTATTTCTGAGCGGACTCCGTGCCGAGCACGGTTTTCCATTTGATGCCGGCCGGAAACGCCGCACCGCCGCGACCGCGCAGGCCCGAATCGGTGACGGCCTTGACGATATCTTCGGGCGCCATCGCGATCGCGTTTTCGAGACCGCGCCAGCCACCGTGCAGGCGGTAGTCGTCCACGCTGACCGGATCGGTGATGCCGACACGCGCGAAGGTCAGGCGTTCCTGCCGCTCGAAGAATGGAATCGCTTCGACCGGTCCCACGCGCAGGCCGTGCACATTGCCGCGCTCGAAGCTCGCGTCGAACAGCGCAGGCACGTCGACGGCCTTGATCGGGCCGTAGCCGACGCGCCCGGCCGGTGCGTCGATCTCGACGAGTGGTTCGAGCCAGAACATCCCGCGCGAGCCGTTGCGCACGATCGCAACATTGATGTCGCGCTTTTTCGCCTCGGCCTCGATCGCGCGCGCCGTCGCATCGGCGCCGAACGCGAGCGCCGTGGAGTCGCGCGACACGTAGATGCGCGTGGTCATGACGGTTCCTTGCGCATCTCGGCGACGAGTCCGTCGAACGTTTCGGGTGTCACGCGCGCGTGGATTTCGTCGGGATCGATCAGCACCGACGGACCACACCCGCAATTGCCGAGGCAATACACGGCTTCAAGCGTGATCGCGCCGTCCTTGGTCGTCTCATGGAAATCGATGCCGAGCGTTTGCTTCGCATGCGCTTCGAGCCGACGCGCTCCGAGCGCCTGGCACGCCTCCGCGCGGCAGATGCGCACGACATGACGACCGGCGGGATGCGTCCGGAAATGATGATAGAAACTGATCACGCCATGCACTTCCGCGCGCGACAGGTTCAGATCGTGGGCGATCAGCGGCACTGCGTCGTCCGGCACGTAGCCGACCGTGTTTTGCACCGCGTGCAAAACCGGCAGCAACGCGCCCGGAAGATCCCGGTTCGCGTCGAGCGCGGCTCGCACCTTCGCCGAAATCGCCGGCGGCAGGTTGTCGCGCGGAGCAGGCGCGGGTGCGGGACGGGTTGCTGATTTCGGCATGACTCAATTCACCTCAACGAAACAGCACCATGACTTTCTGCAGCGTGATCCAAACGCCCCAGAGAAGCGGGATGCCGACGCCGATCCATGCGAGATAAACGAGACCTTGCGGCGTCTCGCGCATCGCTGCCGGTGCACCCGCGACGGTGTTCGCTGTCGCTACGTCGTGCGCGCGCTGGCGTTCGGCGGCGAGTTGCGCGTCGGACATGAACCACCGCTCGGCGACCGGCTTGACCAGAAAATTGCA
>DASYJJ010000229.1:0-2779 GCA_035996605.1 Rhodanobacteraceae bacterium | reverse complement strand
CCGAACGGATTGCCGATGGCGACCACCAGCTGACCCACTCGGATGCTGCGCGCGGAGCCAAGCTCGAGCACCGGCAGCGGTTGCGAGTTTGCGACGCGCAACAGCGCGATGTCGGTGTGCAGATCGGTGCCGAGCACGTCGGCGCCGAGAGTGAGACCGGACGTGGTCAGCACTTCGATGCCGCGGGCGCCGGCGACTACATGCGCGTTGGTCAGCACGAGTCCGTCCGGCGTGAACACGAAGCCAGATCCGCCACCGCCCGGAACCTTGTGTCCGCGTTCATCCGTGCGTTCGGCGACGGCGATCGCGACGACACCAGGCGCGGCTCTTTCGGCGACACCCGTTACGACGCGCGAATACGCGTCCAGCGCGGTGGAATCGTCGGCGGAATCTTCAGGGTTCGCAGGCTGCGGCTCGGGGCCGCCTTCCGGATCGTAGTTGGGTTTGATATCGAGCATCATCGGCATATGGGGACGCCGTTCAGCCTCGCAAGCCGGGTCGGTGCTGTCGAAATCCTGCGCGCGATTGACGCTGTGCTTTGCGTATGCTCGGATTCGGGCCCGCGAGAGGACGAAAAGCCCATCGCAAGGATGCGACGGCGCATCGGACCTTCGGCGCACTCGGCTGCTTGGCGGAATCGGCGCTTGAACTGCGTATTTCAATACCGAGCTTGACGCTTTTGGAGAAAATCAGGAAATGGGCATGACGCGCGACCGGAGCCGCGCTTTTTCGACTCTTCGACCGCTTGCCGCAGCGCTTGCACTCTCGGGCACAACCGCCGGATTGCACGCGGTTACGCTGGTGCCTCCCGGTGAGATGCAGAGCACGGTCGGCGCACTGCGCGAGGACGGCACGCGCTTGCGAACAAGCCTCTCAGCCTGGCATGCCGATGCGCTTCAGAATGCGGCGCCCCCTTCGCCGCACACGACAACGCGCCTCGTCACCAGTTGCGCCGACGACGGCGAGGGATCGTTGCGTGCCGTCGTCATGGCCAGCGCATCCGGCGACACGGTAGATCTCAGCCACCTGAGCTGCAGCGCGATCACCCTCGAAACCGGCGCAATTGCCATACGGATCGAGAGTCTGACTCTGATCGGTCCACAGTCGCGCGCGCTGGCCATCGACGGCAACCACGTCGACCGCGTTTTCCTCCACTACGGGTCCAACGGGTTCCTGTTGCGCAATCTCACTGTTCGCAACGGTTACGACCGCGCGACCGGGTTTCATCTCGCCATCGGCGGCTGCATCGCATCGTCGGGCTACGTAACGCTAGACCACACCGCCGTCACCGGTTGTTACGCCGGCGGCGAAGGCGCGTACGGCGGCGCGATCTACGCGTATTCGCTGATCATGTCGTCGAGCACGCTGTCGCATAACCTGGCGCTTGGCGTGCATCCCACAACCGGCACAGCTGCATTTGGCGGCGCTGCGTTCGTGTACCAGGTCGATCTCGTCGGCAGCACCGTGACCGGCAACCACGCGCGTCATCGCTTCAACCCGAATTTGCCCAGCTACGACATCGGCGGAGGCATATGTACGATTCACGGCGGGCTCGTCGTGAACTCGACAATCGACTCCAACTACGCGTACACGGTCGGCGGGGGCCTGGCGACATTCGACAACATTCTCGTCCGCAACAGCACGCTTTCAGGCAATACTGCGCCGGCCGTCGGGGGTGGTGGCCTCTTCGTACGTTCGCCGGCGTTGCTCGACGCACGCAACAGCACGGTCACCGCCAATGCCGGACACCAGGGCGGCGGCATTCTGTTCTCTTCGCAGAACGCCTCGCTGCAAAGCACGATCGTTTCCGACAACACGGCGGACATCCGCTCCGACGAGGATCTGGCCGCTTTTAGAACGGCGACGACCATCGATGGCGCCAACAACCTCATCGGTACGGTCTCGAACACGATTGCGATTCCGAATGCCACGCTGCGCGGGAGCGCGGATCTCTTGCCGCTTCTTTACAATGGCGGCCCCACACGCACGCACGCGCTCAGGCCCGGCAGTGCGGCGATCGATGCCGGCAACAATGCATCCGGACTTCCATCCGATCAGCGCGGTTCCGGATTCGCGCGCGTCGTCGGTGCCGCCGCCGACATCGGAGCGTTCGAGTTGGGCACGGCCTCTCCCGATGTCTCCGCCGCATCGGTACCCACCGTATCGACCTGGGCCGAGATCCTGATGTTCGGACTGATTTCGTTGCTTGGAATGCGAGCGACGAGTGCCCGTCGGAAAACCCTGCCATCGCGTCGACGCAACGCGTCCGCCCACAACACGTTCCTGATGCACGATTAACTTTTCCGCAACTTCGCGCCGAGTAACCTTTGCGGACCGCGGCGGCCGTGCGCGGGTCCGCTGTGCAAGCGCGCCGGGGACGCGGCGGCGTCGCGGACCACCTTGCGTGGAAAGAGCCGCGGATCTTGCAGGATTTGTTGCAGCGCGCGTCGAACTCGGCCGCTTCGATCTTCGCGGCGTGCTAGCGCCTGCACCGACCAATAGCACGACCGTGGACACTTTCGACCATCGCGCCGAGCCCATGCGGACTCGACGGTGCCAGTCGATGCTGATTCAGCAGCATCGACGGCGATTCATGTATTCGTCAGGCGAAGGCAGTCAACGTTTGCAGGCCGAATCATCCAGGAGTTGTCTCATGAAACGGACCGTTCCCTCGCTGCAAGACAAGACGCTTCGATTCCATTTCTCGAACGGCGTCATGAAAGGCAAGGATTTCGATCACACGTTCCACAAAGACGGCACCGTGGAATGGGGTCCGGCG
>DASYJJ010000228.1:0-17654 GCA_035996605.1 Rhodanobacteraceae bacterium | reverse complement strand
GAACGAATGCCTGCGCCTTTCGTAACACTCATCAAGAAATTGCGGGACGGCATCCAATGACAAACGAGTTCGATACTGCGTTCGGAAAACTGAGTTCGACGCAACGTCGTGCCGTGGAATGGGAAGAAGGCCCTGCGTTAGTGCTTGCCGGCCCTGGTGTCGGAAAGACAACGGTCTTGACGTTACGCATAGCGAGGATCTTGGAGGCAACGAAAGAACGACACTTCCGCATCCTGGCGCTAACGTTTACTACGAAGGCGGGCGACGAGATGCGTGCTCGCGTTGAAACCCTTGTGCCGGGTCTGTCAGATCGGACAGTCATCGGGACGTTTCACTCCTTTTGCGCTCAAATCCTTCGGCAGCATGGATCCCACCTCAACATCAAACCGGACTTTGGCATCTACGATCAAGATGAAGACAGGGTTGAACTTCTACGTGATGCACTGGAAAGCGCGAGACATGCCGGCGCTAACGTGAATCCAGACGACGCTAGATTGCTTGGAGTGATAGACCAACTAAGAAGCAGCTTAGTTAGTGCCGAAAAGACACCGAACCGTTTCGCAGACTCTCGCTACGGCGAACGTGTGGCGCGTGTTTACGAAGTCTACGAACGCGCTCTCCGGGAGCACAACATCATGGACTTCAACGGCATGATCTTAGATGCGTGCCGGCTTGCCCATAAGATTCCGGCCGTCGCGGCCCGCATCCGCCAGTCATATCCATACTGGCTGATTGACGAGTTTCAAGATACGACGCCCGCTCAATATCGTTTAATTCGCTTTCTCGCCGGGGATGATTTCAAAAACGTCTTCGCAGTAGCTGACGATGACCAAATCATCTATCAGTGGGCAGGCGCGAGCTATCGGCAGCTAACGTTGTTTCAGCAGCATTTTGCGCCCGCGTTGATCCAACTAGTGGAGAATCACAGATGTCCGCCGGAAATCGTGGATGCAGCAAACAACCTCATATCCCACAACGCACAGCGGACTCCCGGAAAGGATCGACTCGTATCAACATTGCCGGCCAAGGGACCAGCAATTCGCTTACGCACGTCCGGAACGGACTCTGACGAAGCAGAGGCTCTTGCAGAGGAACTCGCGAATGCGCCTGCAAAACTGTGGGGCGAGACTGCAGTCTTGGGGCGGACCCGTGCCATCCTTCAGCCCTTTCTACATGCTCTGAGAAAGCGCTCTGTCGCAGCGTCCATCGCTACCAGACGCGATCGCTTCGTTTCCCCGCAATTCGTCTGGTTGCAGGCATGCCTGGATCAGGCTCTACGTCCTACAGATAAACAGGTTTTCAAGGGGATGGCAGGCGCTGCAAATCGCATTTCCGGGATGGAACTCGATGCGGCCATTTTGGCGGCAGAGGCGGATTCTTCGGGAAAGACATATCTCGAGCACTGGGCAACGGTCGCTGGCCACAGCGACAACGCTGTGTTGTGTCGATTGGGTGAGTTTGGTTCTAGCTTGGTGCGCTCGCGCGCAGGTTGGCAGAAGACTATGTCGGCCGCTCTAGCTTGGCTCCCCACGACAGTGGACGTGCCCGATGACGTCGTAAGTGATGTGGAAGAAGACAAGGCTGCTTGGGAGGTCGCTATGCGAGCGATTCGAGCAGAAAAAGGCGGGCCACCTGACCTCGATGAACTCTTGCAAGGTATAGCCCTTCGCCCGAAAGAGCCGCCCGTAAACCCAGAAAGCGTTCGGCTACTGACGATACATTCCGCCAAGGGACTGCAATTTCGCTTTGTTTGGCTTGTTGGGCTTGTCGAATCGATTCTCCCCGCTTGGCAGAGCCTAAAGCCCGAAGCCTCACCTGCAGAAATGGAAGAGGAAAGACGCAACTGCTTTGTCGCAATCACTAGAACACAGGAACAGCTGACCCTTTCGTACGCGCACACCTACCGAGGTTGGGCGCATCCGGCATCAAGATTCATCGCTGAGATGCAAATTGCCGATACGCCGCCTGCTAATTTGTGAGATGCGCTACTCGCCCAACGTCAACAACGACGCATTCCCCCCCGCCGCCGTCGTATTAATCGTCAACGTCCTCTCCGTAGCAAACCGCAGCAAGTAATGCGGCCCACCGGCCTTCGGCCCCGTCCCGGATAGGTTCTCGCCGCCAAACGGCTGCACGCCTACCACCGCACCAATCTGGTTGCGGTTGACATACGTATTCCCGACCTTCGCCCGCCTCGCGATGTGCTCGATCGTCTCGTCGATGCGGCTGTGCACGCCGAGCGTGAGTCCGAATCCGGTGCCGTTGATCGCGTCGATCACGTCGTCGAGCTCGTCGGATTTCCAGCGCGCGCCGGACTTCGCGAAGCCTAGTTACTCTGGATGGCGCGGTTCAGCGAAGAGCGCGCCTCTTCCGCGAGCGCCCGGAATCCGGCGGAGATGCGCGGATGATTCGCGACGCGCTCCCAGAAGCCCAGCGCCGCGCGCGCGGCCTCGTGCCAATCGTCGCGACGCTCCGGCGTCGGCAAGACCACTTCGTAGTGCCGCTCGACGACTTCGCCGCTGGGGGCGGGCCGAAAATGCATCGGCAACATGTCGTAAGCGGGCAGCAGCGGCAGCGGTCGGATGTCGTTGAGTTGCAGCGCCGCATTCGCAAGATGCATGTCGCTGTTGGCGATCAACGTGCCGAACCAGCCGTAGAGGCGCAGGCGATGCGCGCTCTCCGCGTCGATCCATCCGTCGCGTTCGAGCTCGGGCGCGAATCGCCACCATTCGATGCGACCGTGGCCGTAGTAGGCGGCGTCGAGTGCGAAGAGAGATACGAATCCTGTGCGTCCGCGTGCGGGCGTGCGGTCGAAGCGCGTTGATTGCAAGAAGACCCGGCCGCTCGCTTCGAAGATCTCGCTGTCGGCCGCGGACAAGCCGGACTCCTGCAACAAGACGCCCGCGAGATGCTCGCAAATGAGCAGATCGGCCCAGCGCCGTGCGCCCGGCGTTTCGGTGCGTTCGCTGAATTTGACGATGACTGATTGCACCTGATCGCCGTTCAACAGGCTCAGCGCGAACTTTGGTTGCTCGCCACCGGCGGAGGATCCGAAATTCTCCCCGCGGAGTGCGGCTTCAGCGCGTTTCGGGTATTCGCTGGCGCGATCGGCGACGCGAACGCCGCCGGCCGGATCGAGCATTCTTTGCAGCGCGCGCTGCAAAGAGGCTTCACCGACGACGAGATCGCCCGGCGCATCGTCGCCGTGACGGAGCAACGCGAGCAGAATGTCGTCGTTGTTCCAGAGGAGGATGTCCGGGTTTGCGTTGATGTCGGACGCAACGCGCGCGCCGAATGCGCGGCCGAGAAATCCTTGCGGCCGCTGGTCGTCGAGAAACCAGGGCAGGCCGGGAAACACGCCGTCGGCAAATTCACCGGATAGGAACGCGGGGCGTGGCCCCGACGATTCGAACCAGAATCGCTCGCCCGCCAGCGCGTGCAATTCGCCGATACGTTCGGAACGTCCTCGTGCGTTGATTCGATAAAGGGGCCAATGGCTGCCGGCCCGTCCGACCTCGCGCGCGAGCGCGTATCGCGCGGCACGCGCGCGGCCGATGCGGACGACGCGCGCGCGCGCGTCTGCCAGCAGGCGCGATACCGTCGGCTGGCTCACGCCAAGCTCGCGCGCGATATCGGCGGCGCGCAGAAGGCCGTTTCGGGTCAGAAGTGCTTCGAGGCGCGGCCAGCGGGTCTCATCCATGCCTATATTGCATAGATTTGTGAATAGATAGTCAAGACCTGTCGCTGATTATTCTACTTATCTTGTTGATTTTTCTAGACAGATATTGGCGAATTGCCGGTATCGGTGAATATTTTATTTGAGTTAGAGAATAGATACTCGAAGACGAGTTTCACTCCCCCAAAGTTAGCAACGAAGCATTCCCCCCCGCCGCCGTCGTATTGATCGTCAACGTCCTCTCCGTCGCAAACCGCAACAAATAATGCGGCCCACCGGCCTTCGGCCCCGTCCCGGATAGGTTCTCCCCACCAAACGGCTGCACGCCAACCACCGCACCAATCTGGTTGCGGTTGACATACGTATTCCCGACCTTCGCTCGCTTGGCGATGTGCTCGATCGTCTCGTCGATGCGGCTGTGCACGCCGAGCGTGAGTCCGAATCCGGTGCCATTGATCGCGTCGATGACGTCGTCGAGCTCGTCGGATTTCCAGCGCACGACGTGCAGCGCCGGGCCGAACACTTCGTGCGTCAGCAATTTGATCGACGGGATCTCGTACGCGCGCGGAAGGAAGTACGTGCCGTGTTCGGAGCCGGGCGCGAGTTTCGTGATCTTGATGAGTTTGGCTTCGCGTTCCATGCGTGCGGCGTGTTCTTCGAGGTTCTGGCACGAGGGCACGTCGATGACGGGGCCGACGTCGGTCGAGAGCAGTGCGGGGTCGCCGACGACGAGCTCGTCCATCGCGCCGGCGAGCATCGTGATGACTTTGTCGGCGATGTCGTCCTGCACGTAGAGCACGCGCGCGGCGGAGCAGCGTTGGCCGGCGGAATCGAATGCGCTCGCGAGCACGTCCTTGACGAGTTGTTCGGGCAGCGCGGAGGAGTCGGCGATCAGTGCGTTCTGGCCGCCGGTTTCGGCGATCAGTGTGGCGATCGGCGCGTTGCGCGCGGCGAGCGTGCGGTTGATCGTCCAAGCGGTTTCGGTGGATCCGGTGAAGCAGACGCCGGCGATTTCGTCGCGCGTCAGCAGCGTCTTGCCGAGCACGGAGCCTTTGCACGGTACGAATTGCAGCGCGCCTTCGGGCACGCCGGCTTCGTGCAGCAGCTTGACGGCGGCATAGCCGATCAGCGTTGTCTGGTCGGCCGGTTTCGCGATGACGGCGTTGCCGGAGGCGAGGCCGGCGGCGACTTGTCCGGTGAAGATCGCGAGCGGGAAATTCCACGGGCTGATGCAGACGAAGACGCCGCGGCCGCGGAGGAACAATTGATTCGTTTCGCCGGTCGGGCCGGGCAGGTTTTCGGGTTGTCCGAAAAGCTTGCGCGCCATCGCGGCGTAGTAGCGGCACATGTCGGCCGCTTCGCGCACTTCGCTGATTGCGGCGGGTATCGTCTTGCCGGCTTCGCGCACGCAAAGCGCGATGAATTCGCCGCGGCGTTTTTCCAGAAGATCGGCCGCGTGTTCGAGGATCGCGGCGCGGCTCGCGGACGGCAGCGCATCCCACGACGGTTGCGCGGCGACGGCGTTGCTCAATGCTTTTTCGATCGTCGCGGCGTCGGCATTGCGCGAGGTGCCGACGACTTGTCGGCGATCGGCCGGGTTCGTCACGTTGCGCGTGTCCCCGCCCGGCGCGGCGCCGGGCACGAGCGGCTCGGCTTTCCACGGGCCTTTCGCGGCGTTCACTGCGCTCGCGAGTTCGCGCAATGCATCGTCGTTCGCCAAGTTCACGCCCATCGAATTTTTCCTCAGTACCGAATTTGGATTCTGCGCAAGCACAGAATTGTCACCATAAAGGCCGACCGGCAGCGGAATGCGCGGGTGCGGTTTGGAGGGAAACGCGCGCACGATTTCGGCGGGATCGGCTACGAGATCGCGAATCGACACGTCTTCGTCGACGACGCGGTTGACGAACGAGGTGTTCGCTCCGTTTTCGAGCAGGCGGCGCACGAGGTACGGCAACAGGTCTTCGTGCGATCCGACCGGCGCGTAGACGCGGCACGGCACGTTCATGTTGTTTGCGCCGATGACCTCGGCGTACAGATCGCCGCCCATGCCGTGCAGGCGCTGGAATTCGAACGGACGGGCGTGCGCGAAGTGGTGGATTGCGGCGATCGTGTGTGCGTTGTGGGTCGCGAACTGCGGATAGATCGCGTCGGCGCCTGCGTCGAAAAGTTTTCGTGCGCAGGCGAGGTACGAAACATCGGTGTTGGGTTTGCGCGTGTAGACGGGATAGCCCGGCAATCCCAATTCCTGCGCGCGTTTGATTTCCGAATCCCAGTAGGCGCCTTTGACCAAGCGCACGCACCAGCGGCGATTCGCTTTGCGCGCGGTTTCGGCAAGCCAGTCGATGACATACGGTGCGCGCTTCTGGTACGTCTGCACGGCGAGGCCGAAGCCGTTCCAGCCGTCGAGCGACGGATCGGCGAACACGGCGCCGATGATGTCGAGCGAGAGTTCGAGGCGGTCGGCTTCTTCGGCGTCGACGGTCATGCCGATGCCGTTCTTCATCGCGAGCTGCGCGAGCGCGAGGATTTTCGGTGTGAGTTCCGCGTGGATGCGCGCGCGCTTGGCGACTTCGTAGCGCGGGTGCAGTGCGGAGAGTTTCACCGATATCGACGGTGCGTCGAGCACGCTCGATTCGCGTTGTTTCAACGTCGCGCTGCGTGCGCCGAGCGCGTTGATCGCGTCGACGTAGGCTTTGTAATAGCGATCGGCGTCGGGTTGCGTCAGCGCAGCTTCGCCGAGCATGTCGTATGAGTAGCGGTACGCGGCATTTTCTTTTTCGGCGGAACGATCGAGCGCTTCCTTGATCGTGCGGCCCATCACGAACTGGTGGCCCATGATGCGCATCGCCTGGCGCACGGCGAGTCGGATCACCGGTTCGCCGGCGCGGCCGACGAGGCGTTTCAGTGCGCCGGTGAAGTCGCGGCGCGTGTCGTCGGCGAGGTTCACAAGCCGGCCGGTCAGCATCAGGCCCCAGGTCGAGGCGTTGACGAAAACCGAATCGCTCGTGCCGATGTGTTTTTTCCAGTCGGCTTCGCCGAGCTTGTCGCGGATCAGTTTGTCGGCGGTCGCACTATCCGGAATGCGCAGCAGCGCTTCGGCGACGCACATCAGGAGTACGCCTTCCTCGCTCGAAAGGTCGTACTGGCGCATGAACGATTCGACGGCGCTTTGCTGATCGGCTCGCGCGCGGACACGCGCCACGAGCTCGCTGGCGCGCGCGAGGACGAGCTCGCGTTCGGCGGGCGGCAGCGTCGCCTGGGTCAGGAGATCGTCGACGGCTTCGGTTTCGTCGCGCGACCACGCGGCGGTGATGCGCGCGCGCGTCGGATCGACGGCCGTCGGGAGTTCGGGGGTGAGGATGTCGCTCAAGGCGGCGGTATCTCGGAAAGGGGCGGACGGCCGGATCGGAGGCGCCGCGGGAGCGGCGTAGTGTAGTGAGCGGCCGATTGAGGGCCAAGGTACGCGGGCGATATGGGGGTGCTGCGGCGGAATGTCACATGGGTTCGAGGAGGTGGGGGTTCGGTGCGAGATTGCCCTCACCCCAGCCCTCTCCCGCGAGCGGGAGAGGGGGTCGGTGTGGTTGACTCCAAGAAGCTCACGTTTTCGCCTCTCCCGCGCGCGGGAGAGGCCGCCCGAAGGGCGGGTGAGGGCACGGCGGAGCAAGACACAGCAAGCAGAGTCGCGCGAAACAACGCGTCCATCCGGCCGCAAATCCAACCGCGTAATCGCCGAGCACGCAGCCCTCGTCCTTGCCCGTGTCCTCACCGGTCCACTATCATTTCAAGGCTTCGCTTACCGTTTTTCTCCATATCGGTGCAGGGTTGCGGCGGACGCGTCGATTCCGGGGGTCGTCGACCCGGGTAAATCGCGGCTGCAGATGCATTTTCAGGCGCAAAACCAGCAGGCCAACACCGGTAGCCGATCAAGGTGACGCAATGATTCCAAGTGGCGTTTCGTACGTCCGCCGCGCGCTCGCGGTGCTCGGGTTCCTGGGCTGCGGCGTGGCCGCGGCCAATCCCGAGCCGTGGCAGCTCAACCTGACGCCCGGGGTCACCTCGATCTCGCAGCGCATCTACGAGCTGCACATGCTCGGTTTCTACGTCTGCGTCGGCATCGGCATTCTGGTGTTTGGTGCGATGTTCGTCGCCATGTTCCGCTTCCGCAAATCGCGCGGCGCGGTGGCCGAGCAGTGGAGCCATTCGACCAAGCTCGAGGCGATCTGGACCGTCGCGCCGATCCTGCTGCTCGTGATCCTCGCGTGGCCGGCGACCAAGCTTCTGGTCGACATGGCGAACACGGAAGATTCCGACATGACGATCAAGGTCACCGGCTATCAGTGGAAGTGGCGCTACGAGTATGTCGATTACGCCAAGAAGAACACCGGCGTGAACTTCATCTCGAGCCTCGATTCCGAATCGAATCGCACGCGTCAGCTCGGCTCGGGCCTCGATCCGAACAAGGTGATGGACGGCGACTACAAGAGCTATCTGCTCAACGTCGACAAACCGCTGGTCGTTCCAACCGATACCAAGATCCGCTTTGTCGTTACGGCCGACGATGTGATCCACGCGTGGTGGGTGCCGCAGCTTGGCTGGAAGCAGGATGCGATCCCCGGAATCATCAACAGCGCGTGGACCAATATCCCGACGCCCGGCGTTTACCGCGGCCAGTGCGCGGAACTTTGCGGCCGGGATCACGGCTTCATGCCGATTGTCGTCAAGGCCGTGCCGAAAGCCGAGTTCGAGCAGTGGCTGGCGTCCGAGCAAAACGCCGAAGGCGTGAACAAGGCGGCGGCAACCGCGGACGCGACGGCACCCGCCGCCGCAGCACCCGCAACGCCTCCGCAGGGTTGATCGCACCACTTCGCACCATCTTGCAAGAATTCGAGGTTTGAAGGCCATGGCCGCAGCCAATCCCGCCATCCCCACCGCCGGTCACGCGCACGATGCGCACGACGACCACGATCACAAGCCTCAGGGCTTCATGCATCGCTGGTTGTTCACGACCAATCACAAGGACATCGGCACGCTGTATCTCGTCTTCGCACTGACGATGTTCTTCATCGGCGGCTCGATGGCGATGCTGATCCGCGCGGAGCTCTTCAAGCCGGGACTGCAGCTCATGCAGCCCGATTTCTTCAACGAAATGACGACGATGCACGCGCTGGTCATGATCTTCGGCGCGGTCATGCCGGCGTTCGTCGGCCTCGCCAACTGGCTGGTGCCGATGATGATCGGCGCGCCGGACATGGCGCTGCCGCGCATGAACAACTGGTCGTTCTGGATCCTGCCGTTCGCGTTCTTTTTGCTTCTCAGCGAAATCTTCATGCCGGGCGGCGGCCCGCAGGGCGGCTGGACGATGTATCCGCCGCTTGCGATCGAAGGCGGCGTCAATGTCGCCTTCATGATCTTCTCGATTCACCTGATGGGCATCTCCTCGATCATGGGCGCGATCAACATCATCGCGACGATCTTGAACATGCGAGCGCCGGGCGTCGATCTGTTGAAGATGCCGGTGTTCGTGTGGAGCTGGCTGATCACGGCGTTCCTTTTGATCGCGGTGATGCCGGTGCTGGCGGGCGCGGTGACGATGCTGCTCACCGACAAGTTCTTCGGCACGAGTTTCTTCAACGCGGCCGGCGGCGGCGATCCGGTGATGTTCCAGCACATCTTCTGGTTCTTCGGGCATCCCGAGGTTTACATCATGATTTTGCCGGCGTTCGGCATCGTGTCGGAGATCATTCCGACCTTTGCGCGGAAGCCTTTGTTCGGTTATCAGGCGATGGTGTATGCGATCGCGTCCATCGCGTTCCTGTCATTCATCGTGTGGGCGCACCACATGTTCACGGTCGGCATGCCGCTCGGCGGCGAGCTGTTCTTCATGTACGCGACGATGTTGATCGCGATTCCGACCGGCGTGAAAGTGTTCAACTGGGTCACCACGATGTGGCGCGGCTCGCTGAGCTTCGAGACGCCGATGTTGTTCGCGATCGCGTTCGTGATTCTGTTCACGATCGGCGGATTCTCGGGTGTCTCGCTTGCGCTGGTGCCGGCCGACTTCCAGTATCAGGACACGTATTTCGTCGTCGCGCACTTCCACTACGTGCTGGTGACCGGCGCGATCTTCGCGATCATGGGCGCGACGTATTACTGGATCCCGAAATGGTCGGGCAACATGTACTCGGAGAAGTGGGGCAAGATCCACTTCTGGAACAGCGCCGTGTGGGTGAACGTGCTGTTTTTCCCGCAGCACTTCCTTGGACTCGCCGGCATGCCGCGGCGCATTCCGGACTACAACGTCGCGTTCGCGGATTTCAACATGATCTCGTCGATCGGCGGTTTCCTGTTCGGTGCGACGCAGCTCATCTTCGTCGGCGTGATCATCCATTGCGTCTACTACTCGAAGGTGCGCGCGACATCGCGCGTCTGGGAAGGCGCGCGCGGACTCGAATGGACGCTGCCGTCGCCGCCGCCGTATCACAGCTGGACGACGCCACCGGTGCTGGACAGCATGTCGCTTGCGCACGGCGATGTAACGCACTGAGCGCTGATCGAAGTCACGACGTGAAAACCCAGCTCAGCCACGACGATCTCGAAACGCGCCGCGCTGCTGCGAAGCGCACCGCGTTGATCCTCGGTGCCATCGCGGTGTTCCTGTTCGTGCTTTCGATCGTCGAAGTGGCGCTGCAGAAATGAACGAGCCGACGCGATCCGCACAACGCAACCGCGGCGTGCTGAAGGCCGCGCTTATCGTGTGCGCGTGCGCGTTCCTGTTTGGGTTCGCGATGGTTCCGATCTATCGCATCGCCTGCGAGCACGTGTTCGGCATCAAGCTCGCGCAAGGCGCCGCGAGCAAGGAAAAAACATCGGGCTTCATCGAAGACGACACGCGCACGATCCGCGTGCAGTTCGTCGCGGGCGTGAATTCAAAGCTGCCGTGGGCATTCAAGGCCGAGTTGCCGAGCATCGACGTGCATCCGGGCAAGCTCACCGAAGCCTGGTTCGACGCGACCAATCGCGCCGAGGAAACCATCGTCGGCAATGCGGTGCCGAGTGTCGCGCCGAGCAGCGCGTCGCTCTATTTCAACAAGACCGAATGTTTTTGTTTCACCGAGCAGCTTTTGAAGGCGGGCGAGTCGCGTCGCATGCCGGTGCGGTTCGTCGTCGATCCGAAGCTGCCCAAAGACATCAACGAGCTCACGCTCTCGTATACGTTCTACGAAAACAACGTCGCAACGCAACGCGTGGCCCAGACGGGCTCGCCGTTGCCGAGCGGTTGAAGCACAACCGTCACGATCCAGGACCACCGAAATGGCCCAGACCCAAGGTTCCTACTACGTTCCGCACGGCAGCCACTGGCCGATCATCGGCTCGTTCGGCCTGCTCGGCACCGTCGGCGGCGCCGGCCTCTGGCTCGACGAATTCGGCGCGGTCGGAAAACCCATCATGGCGATCGGCGTCGCGCTGCTGCTGTTCATGATGTTCGGCTGGTTCGGCACGGTGATCCGCGAGTCGATCGCCGGCAAGTACAACAAGCAGGTCGACACCTCGTTCCGCATGGGAATGATGTGGTTCATCTTTTCCGAAGTGATGTTCTTCGCGGCGTTCTTCGGCGCGCTCTTTTACGCGCGCGCTCTATCGGTGCCGTGGCTCGGCGGCGAAGGCCACGGCGCACTGACCAACTATTACCTCTGGCCGAGTTTTTCGCCGGCGTGGCCGACCAACGGTCCTGGCCATGTCGGCGGACAATTCTCGACGATGGCGCCGTGGGGCATTCCGCTGCTCAACACGCTGCTGCTGTTGTCATCGGGCGTGACGATCACGATCGCGCACCATGCGCTGCGCGCTGGCAATCGCAAGATCCTGATGATTTTCCTCGGCCTGACGGTCATCCTCGGCGCGACATTCCTTGGCTTTCAGGCGCACGAATACATCGAGGCCTACACGCACCTGAACCTCACGCTCGGCAGCGGCGTTTACGGCTCGACGTTCTTCATGCTGACCGGTTTCCACGGCCTGCACGTGACGCTCGGCGCGATCATGCTGACGGTGATCTGGCTGCGTTGCGCGCGCGGGCACTTCACCAAGGATCATCACTTCGCGTTCGAAGCGGTGGCCTGGTATTGGCACTTCGTCGACGTCGTATGGCTCGGACTTTTCATGTTCGTATACGTGCTGTAAGAGCGATCCCGAACCAGTTTCGTCGTCCGGGCGAAGGCCGGGACCCAGCGACTTCCGCTGTACGGGTTCAAGCGCACTGGATCCCGGCTTTCGCCGGGATGACGAGGATGCGTTGGCGTTAAGGTCGATCGAGACGATCTTCGAATCGAATGGCCGGCTTCATTCCACCGAACATCCGCGATATCGCGGCGGGCTAAACCAACCTGCGGAAAACCCCCGACTACTGCCCGATCCCGTGCGGCTTGATCAAACCCGTCAGAATGCCCGCGATCACCAGCAGGATCAGCAGCACCGACAACCCGATGCGCCACGTCAGCGCCTTGACCGTGCGATCGGTCTGGCCCTTGTCGGACATCATGAAATAAAGACCCGCGCCGAGGTTGTAGAGGATCGCCGCAAGAAGGATGAGGATGACGATCGTGGTCAGCATTGCGCGTCGTGTCGGCTGGGGACGTCCGGCGAATTCGCGGGTGAGTATACGCGCAGAAGTCCGCAGCCGTGGATAGGCACCGGCATCGGCCGCGCGCATTTGCCTTGCTGCTGACCGCATTCGGGCTGGCCTTTTTCGTCACGCTCGGACTCTGGCAGGTCGATCGCGCCGCACAGAAGGAACGCCTTTTCGCCGCATTCGCGGGCGCGGATGCGCTGGCGCCTGTGACGCTCGAAGCGGCTCGGCAGTTGCCTGATCGTTCGCGTTTTCCGCGCGTCGTCGCGCGCGGCCGCTACGATCAGGAACACAGTTACGTTCTTGTCGATCAGACTCACGACGGCCAGGTCGGCAGCGTCGCTTACGCGATCTTCGAGCCCATCGACGGCAGTCCGCCGCTGCTCGTCAATCGCGGCTTCGTGGCATCGAAGGATCGTGGCGCGGAATCCAATGTGCCGCCTCCGCACGTCGGCGAGGAAGAACTCAGCGGGTTGTATGCGCCGCCACCGGGTTCGGGCCTGCACCTCGGCGGCAATCCGCTGCCGCGGCAAAAAATCTGGCCGAAGCAATCGATCTACCTCGACGTCGCCGAAATCACCGCGGATGCCGGGCGAAATCTCGACCGGAACGTCCTCCTGCTGGATCCCAAGGAAGGCAGCGGTTTCGTGCGCGAATGGCGGCCGAATGTTTTTCCGCCGGAGCGGCATCGCGCCTACGCATTCACTTGGTTCACTCTGGCGGCGGTGGTGGTCGTCGTTTTCGTCATCATGCACTGGCGCAAAGATCCTTCGACATGACACCTCAAAATCGCAAGCGCGCAGGTCTGATCCTGATCGTTCTCTTGTTCGCCGCGCCGATCGCGACGGCGTATTTCCTGAACGCGCTCGGTTGGCGTCCTGCCGGCATGCGCAACTACGGAACGCTGATCGAGCCGGCACAGGATCTGACCGCCGCGCATTTCGTGCTGGACGACGGCAAACCGCTGGCATGGAAGGATGCGGAATGGTCGTGGACGCTGATCGCGCTCACCGGCCCGAGTTGCGCGCAGAAATGTCTCGAACGCATCGACGAGCTCCGGCGCGCGCGGCTGACGCTGAACCAGAATGCTTATCGCTTGCGTGTCGTTACGCTCGATGAAAACCTGCCTGCTGATGCACTGGCATCGATGAAACCCGTGCTTCGCGCGCGCGACGTGGATTCGAAACTCGCGGCGATGCGGCCGCACGGCGCGGACGATGTCGCGGCCGTGCTGGTCGATCCGCACGGATTCCTCGTGTTGAGCTATCCGCAAGGTTACGACGCGAATCTCATGCGCAAGGATCTTGCGAGGCTGATCAAGGAATGAGCGTGTCGTTTCGCTCGCTGTTTACGCCGGCGCGGATCGCAGCGTTCGCCGCGGTGTTTGCTTTCGGCGTGATCGTGTTCGGTGCGTTCGTGCGCCTTTCGGACGCGGGGCTTTCGTGTCCGGACTGGCCGACGTGCTACGGCAAGGCGGCGTGGCCCGGTCACACCGAGGACATCGCTCACGCAAATGCGGAGTTTCCCGACCGGCCCTTCGAAACCGGCAAGGCCTGGCGCGAACAAGTTCATCGCATGCTCGCCGGAACGCTCGGCGTACTCGTGCTTGCGCTCGCGCTGGTTGCGGCGTGGCGGCAACGCGCTTTGATCGTGTTGTTGGCGCTTGCGGCGCTGTGCGCAGCGTGCGGAATTTTTCTCTACACACGCCACGACTACGCGATCTCGGGCGCGTTCTCGGTATTCGCAATCGCACTGCCGATCATCGTGGCCACTCGACTCGATCGTCCTCTGCCATGGCGCGTGGCGGTCGCCGTGCTTGCCGTCGTCGTGTTTCAGGCGATGCTCGGCATGTGGACGGTCACGCTGCTGTTGAAACCCATCGTCGTAATGGGGCATCTGCTCGGCGGCCTTCTGACATTTTCGCTGCTCGTGTTTGTCGCGCTGCGTCTCACCGACAGGACCCGGCCGACACCCGATCAGCAGCGTCTCCGAAGCGCCGTCGTCGTCGGGCTCGTTCTGCTCGCGTGCCAGATTGCGCTCGGCGGCTGGACCAGCGCGAACTACGCTGCACTCGCATGTGGTTTTGATTTTCCGCAGTGTCAGGGGCAGTGGTGGCCGCCGACCGATTTTCACGAAGGGTTTGTGCTGTGGCGCGGCGTCGGCGTGAACTACGAGGGTGGCGTGCTTGACGCACCGGCTCGCGCGGCGATCCAGATCGCGCATCGCATCGGCGCACTCGTCGTGTTCTGCTATCTCGGCTGGCTCGCGTATCGCCTCGCGCGCGTGCGCTTGCGCGCGTACGGTCTCGCGATCGCGGTGCTGCTGATCGCCCAAGTTGTACTCGGCGTCGGCAACGTCAAGCTCGGGCTGCCACTGCCCGTTGCGACGGCGCACAATGCTGTCGCAGCTCTGCTGTTGTTTGCATTGATTGCGGCGCTGGTGCGTGCAACGGATCCACCGCGAGAAAACGGCTAGCGGCCTTGATCCCTCTCCCGCTTGCGGGAGAGGGTAGGGTGAGGGCGGCACTCGAGACGCCGTTCCACACTTGCCCTCACCCTAGCCCTCTCGCGCAAGCGGGAGAGGGGGTAATCTGTCTCGTTCGTCGAAGTCATTTAACGCATCCGCATGTCCGCCATCGCCAGCCAATATCTCGAGCTCACCAAGCCGCGCGTCGTCACGCTGATCGTGTTCACCGCAGTGATCGGCATGTTCCTGTCGGTGCCGGGCATGGTGCCGCTGCGTCCGCTGATCGCGGGAACGATCGGCATCTGGCTCGCCGCGGCTTCGGCGGCGGCGATCAATCATCTGATCGACCAACGCATCGACCGCGTGATGGCGCGAACATCGCAACGACCGCTCGCGACCGGCGCGCTCAACTCGACGCAAGTACTCGTGTTCGCGATCATTTTGGGTACGCTCTCGATGACGATCCTGATCGCATTCGTCAATTTACTGACGGCCGCGCTGACGTTCGCGTCGCTGATCGGCTACGCGATCGTCTACACCGCGTATCTGAAACGCGCGACTCCACAAAATATCGTGATCGGCGGCGCGGCCGGTGCGGCACCGCCGGTGCTCGGCTGGGCGGCCGTCACCGGAAGCGTGCATCCGTATGCGCTGCTCCTTTTCCTGATCATCTTCGTGTGGACGCCGCCGCATTTCTGGGCGCTCGCGATCTTCCGAAAGGACGACTATTCGCGCGCGCAGGTGCCGATGCTGCCCGTGACGCACGGCGTCGAGTACACGCGCTGGCATGTGCTGTTCTATACGATCCTGCTGGTCGTGGTCACGGTGCTCCCGTACCTGACCGGCATGAGCGGTCTCTTCTATCTCGGCGGCGCGCTCGTTCTCGGTGCCGGTTTTCTCTATTACGCAATCCGTCTCCTGCATCCGCCGGATGAATTTTTTCCGATGCGCGTGTTCAGTTATTCGATCGTGTACCTGATGGCGCTGTTCGCGTTCCTGCTCGTCGATCACTATCTGATGCCAACGCCATTCGATTCCGGTCATCTGATATTCCAGAAAATCGGCTGAGCGGATGCACCAGGCCGCTAGGTTCCCGGCCCGCTCGCGCTTACACTTGGACGGCCAAACCGGAGCTCGCCATGGCCTCGATCTACGATTTCAGCGCAAAAACCATCGACGGCGCCGACCAGAAACTCGGCGCTTATCGCGGCAAGACGATGCTGATCGTCAACGTCGCTTCGAAATGCGGTTTCACGCCGCAATACGAAGGGCTCGAGGCGCTGTACCGCAAGTTCGAGGACAAGGGCCTGGTCGTTCTCGGTTTTCCGTGCGATCAGTTCGGCCACCAGGAACCCGGCAACGAAGCTGAGATCAAGAATTTCTGCTCGCTCAATTACGACGTGAGCTTTCCGATGTTCGCCAAGATCGACGTCAATGGTTCGGCCACGCACCCGCTGTACAAATACCTGAAGCACGAAGCGAAAGGCCTGCTCGGCAGCGAGGCGATCAAATGGAATTTCACGAAGTTCCTGGTCGACAAGAACGGCGAGGTCGTGAAGCGCTACGCGCCGACGGACACGCCACAGGGCATCGAAAAAGAGGTCGTGGCCGCACTCTGAAACGCGCTCCATTGCGGAATTCGCGGGCCTACATTTCGCAACAGCCTGCTGGCGCACAGTTCCATTCGATGCGCCGCGCAATGATCGCGCTTCGAGTTTCCCGCGGGAGATCCACCGTGTCGAATTCTGGCGTGCGCCACGCTGCGTGGTGGATTCTGATCCTGGTCGCGCCGTTCGCGCGCGCGACGACCTACTACATCGCGCCACCGCCAGGCGGCGACGATGGCAATCCCGGTACGCTCGCCGATCCGTGGGCGACGTTGCAGCACGCAGCCGACAACGTCGGCCCCGGCGACACGGTCGAAGTTCGCGCGGGGAATTACGTCGGCGGCTATTTCACGACATCCGGTACGGCCGACGCACCGATCGTACTCGAAGCGTATGCGGGCGAATCGCCCGCAATCACCGCAGACAATCCAACCACGCCCGACGGCATCAATCTCGAAGGCGCGTCGTACATGACCGTTCAGGGATTCACCGTCAACGGACGCACGCGCACGGGTATCCGCGCGGTCACATGCCAGCATGTGACGATCCGCAACAACTCGATGGATCAGAACGGCGAGTGGGGCATCCTCACCGGGTTTTGCGACGATCTCCTGATCGAGAACAACGTTGCCTCGCGCAGCGTCGATCAGCACGGCATCTACGTCGGCAACAGCGGCGATCGGCCAGTGATCCGCGGCAACGTGATCTGGGGCAACAACGCCAACGGCATCCACATGAACGGCGACATCTCGCAAGGCGGCGACGGCATCATCAGCGGAGCGCTGGTCGAGGCAAACATCATCTACGACAACGGCCTCGCTGGCGGCTCCGGCATCAACTGCGACGGCGTGCAGGATTCGCTGATCCGCAACAATCTGATCTATGAAGAACACGCGAGCGGAATTTCGCTGTACCAGATCGACGGCGGCGGCCCGTCCACCGGCGACCGCGTGCTCAACAACACGGTGCTCATCGCGTCCGACGGACGCTGGGCTCTCAACATCCAGGACGGCGCGGCGAATGCGATCGCGCGCAACAACATTTTGTGGAACGATCATTCGTTCCGCGGCAGCCTTTCGATCAGCGACGATTCCCTGCCGGGTTTCACCGACGACAACAACGCGGTGATGGACCGTTTCACCACCGACGGCGGCGACACGATTTTGACGCTGGCCGAGTGGCAGCAGCAAAGCGGCCAGGACGCGGACTCGTTCATCGCGACGCCGGATCAGCTCTTCGTCGACGCCGTCGGCAACAATTATCAATTGTCAGCGAC
>DASYJJ010000227.1:0-5395 GCA_035996605.1 Rhodanobacteraceae bacterium | reverse complement strand
CCGGAATCTCGATCGCCGAAAGCTTGCCGAGCCCCGCGGCGAGCACTTCGGAATACGAAGTGCCGAGGAACCAGCCGCCCATCATCAGGCTGACGACGCTCGGCACGGACAATTCGGTAACAGCCGAGAGACCGATTGGCGAAAGCAGCATTTCGCCGACTTCCAGTACGAAATACGCGAACACGAACCACCAGATGTTGGTAAGCCCGTTCGCATCGGGATGTCGCGCGCTCCAGACCAGAACCAGAAACGACACGCCGGCGAGCACCAGTCCGTAACCCGACTTGGCCGGCTTGCTCGGATTCAACCCGCGCTGATCCAGACGCGGATACAGCCACGCGAAAAACGGCGCCAGCACGAGGATGAAGAATGCGCCGAGCGAAGTAAGCTCGCTCGCGGTCCATTCGACGCCGAGCGCCTGGTGATTCATCACCCGATCCGAGAACAACACCCACGAGCCGTAGGTCTGCTCGTAGAGAGTGAAAAAAATCAGGCAAAACACGATGAACGCAAGCACGATGAACATCTGCTCGCGCTCGATCTTCGTGCATCGCGCGAACATGAACCAGAGAATGCCGCCGAGAAGGCACGCGGTGACGAGGTGCATGCCTAGGATCACCGGACTTGGCTCGAACACATCGGGAATGATCTTGAGGAACACCGAGTGCATCTGGATCAGGAGCCAGATCACGAAAAGACCGGCGATCGCACCGAGATAGATGAGATGTTCGCGCGTCAGGAAACCAAATGGGCGCTCGCGCAGGCGCGAAGGTTCGGGCGGTTCGGCGTGTCCTTGAAGATGCTTCTGCCCATAAAGGAAATTGGCGAGCCCGGCGAGCATGCCGATACCGGCCGCTCCGAAGCCCCAGCCCCAGCCGTAGGTTTCGCCGAGCCAACCGCAAAGCACGCCGGAGACCGTCGCGCCGATGTTGATGCCGGCATAGAAGAGACTGAATCCCGAATCGCGGCGCGGATCGTTTTCGGCGTAGAGCTTTCCGACGATCGTCGAAATGTTCGGCTTCAGGAATCCGACGCCCATGATGATCAGCGCCAGCGAAAAATAGAAAATCTGCAGCGAATGCGCATCGCGCGTGACCACTCCGCCGGCGCTCGACGCGGGATGGCCTTCGATCGCCATGCCGAGATGGCCGAGCACGAGCAGGATGCCGCCGAACACGACGGCCTTGCGCATGCCGAGCCAGCGGTCGGCCAGCAAACCTCCGATGACCGGCATCGCATAAACGAGACCGCCGTAAGCGCCGATCAGGTTGTAGCCGTTGTCGTCGCTGAAGAGGTGGTACTTGGTGAGATAGAGCAAGAGCAGCGCCTTCATTCCGTAGAACGAGAAGCGCTCCCACATTTCGGTGAAAAAGCAGACGTAGAGCCCCTTCGGATGGCCGAACAATTCGTCGGGACGTGCGGGCACATCGACGGCAATGGCGGACATTCCGAGAATCCAGGACCCGGTGACCGGCCGAGTATAGCGGTCGGATTTGCACGCACCTCGTGCCTTTACGCGTCGTAGCGTCGGTCCGGCGCAAGGCGGATGAGTGCCGATGCCATGTCCGAAGCCGATCGCTCGGATCCATCCGTTGAGTCTGCGAACGACATCGCGCGGGGATCTCGGGTCGATGTCCGTCGGCATTTGGCGCAACGTCGCCCCGCGGCTTACCATCGCCGCTTCCATCCGCTCCGGGAGTCTCGTCGATGAAACCGTTGGTCGCTGCCCTGTCGCTGTCGTTCGCCGCTCCGGCTTTCGCCGCGCAGGGCGCACACCCGTTCGACGTGCATGATCTCGTGATGATGGACCGGGTCAGCGATCCCTCGCTGTCTCCGGACGGCAAACTGGCGGCGTTCGCTGTCCGCGAGACGGATTACGAGGCCAACAAGGGCACCAACGGCATCTGGATCGTTACGTCCGGCAGCGGAAAGACCGTGCGCCTGACCGACAAAGTACTCAACGCGACGAGCCCGCGCTGGTCCGCGGACGGCAGCGTGTATTTTCTCGCAGCGAAGGATGGCGTCGCGCAGATCTGGCGCGTTGGCGCCAACGGCGGCGCCGCGGAGACCAAGACGTCGCTCGCCATCGACGTCAACAATTTCAAGCTATCGCCCGATGGCAAACGCGTGCTGCTGTCGATCGATGTGTTCAATGAATGCGGCGACGATGCGCAAGGCATTCTTGCCTGCACGAAGAAAAGGCTCGACGAGCGCAAGGCGAACAAGGCCAGCGGAATGGTCTTCGACAAGATCTTCATCCGCCACTGGGACACCTGGGCCGACGGTCGCCGCTCGCAGCTTTTCATCGCCGATGTCGGCGCCGACGGCAAGATCGGCGCGCCGCGCCTGCTCAGCAAGGGTATCGACGGCGACGTGCCGTCCAAGCCCTTCGGCGACGACAGTGAATACGCATTTTCACCGGATGGCGCGACGGTCTATTTCGATGCGCGCATCGCCGGCAAGACTGAACCGTGGTCGACGAATTTCGACATCTTCTCGGTTCCCGCGGACGCCTCGGCAGTGCCGAAGAATCTCACTTCCGACAATCAGGCATGGGACGGCTATCCGTTGCCGTCGGCGAACGGCAAGACACTTTATTACTTGGCGATGAAGCGGCCGGGCTTCGAGGCGGATCGCTTCGGCGTCTGGGCGATCGATCTTGCGAGCGGCACCAAACATGAAGTCGATCCCACGTGGGATCGTTCGGCAGCGGCGCTGAAGGAATCAGCCGACGGCAAAACGCTCTACACGACGACGGACGATTGGGGCGATCACGCGTTGTTCGGCATCGATGTCGCCACGGGCAAAGCGAACAAACTCGTCGCCGAAGGAAACGTCGCCGGTTTTGATGTCAGCAAGAAAGGAATCGTGCTCACGCGCGAAGATCTTCGTCGTCCGGCTGATGTCTACGCCGCAGATACACGCGGACGAAGCCTGCGTCAGATCACGCATTTCAACGCCGAGCGCCTGAGAAACATCCACTTCGGCGATCCGGAATTCTTCACCTACAAGGGCGCCGGCGGCGACACGGTGCAGGGTTACGTCGTTAAACCGGTCGGCTTCAAGTCCGGCAAGAAATATCCGGTCGCGTTCATCATCCACGGCGGACCGCAGGGCGCGATGACCAACGAATTCCACTACCGCTGGAATCCGGAGACCTATGCCGGTCAAGGTTTCGCGGTCGTCACCATCAACTTTCACGGCTCGACCGGCTACGGCCAGAAATTCACCGATGCGATCTCCGGCGATTGGGGCGGCGCGCCGCTCGAAGATCTCAAGCTCGGCTGGGCCGCTTCGCTGCGCAAATATCGCTTCCTAGACGGCGATCGCGCCTGCGCGCTCGGCGCATCCTACGGCGGATACATGGCGTACTGGATCGCCGGCAACTGGAACGATCCGTGGAAGTGCATCGTTGCTCACGACGGCGTGTTCGACAGCCGCATGATGACCTATTCGACCGAAGAGCTTTGGTTCGACGAGTGGGAACACAATGGCAAGACGCAGTACGACGATCCCGCCGGTTACGAGAAATTCAATCCGCTCGACCATGTCAAGGACTGGCGCGCGCCGATCCTCGTCGTGCACAGCGATCTGGATTTCCGCATTCCGGTCGAGCAGGGCATCGCCGCATTCACCGCCGCGCAGCGCCGCGGAATTCCGAGCAAGTTCCTGCGTTTCCCAGACGAAAACCACTGGATTCTGAAACCGCAGAACAGCGTGTTGTGGCACGACACGGTGAACGCCTGGTTGAAGCAGTGGACGGCGGCGAGCAACTGATGCGCAGGCGCGCCGCGCTCTCGCGCGGCGCTTGAGCGCTTCGGCGATCGCGCCGTGTCGGCAACGTCAACGGCGCGGACGTCGACTGCGCGATTGACCTCGCGACGCCGAAGAAATCAGCAGCAACGTCCGCCACCGCGGACGTAACGTGCGTTCTGGCGTTCGGCAAAAAATTCCGCGTAGGTGGGAACCGGCCGATCCGGGTGGCGTGCGCGCAGATGCGCGACGTATCTGTCGTAGTCCGGAACGCCAATCATCCGTCGCGCAGCCGCGACAGAGCTTTGCCACAGTCTTCGCACGGTCATGTTCACGATGCGGCTCCGGCCAGTGTAACGTAGGGCGCCTCGCGTGCGGTCGCGACCGATGACTTGAGTGCAGCAAGCACTGCGCGGATTCCGAACCCCAGCATCGCGATGACCAGCAGCGAGAATGCCGCCGCGAGCGCGGCGTCGATCCAGTCGTTGCGCACGATCTGGTGCATTTCGCCGAGCGATTTCGCCGGCGCGAGCAGTTGACCGCGATCGAGCGCGGCAGCGAACGTGCGCGCGTGCGCGACGAATCCGATGCGGACATCGGCCGAGAACACTTTTTGCCAGCCGGCGGTCAGCGTGCATATCGCCAGCCAAACCGTCGGCGCGAGTGCGACCCAGACATATCGCGCGCGCTTCATCTTTACCAGACAAACGCTTGCCAACGTCAATGCGATCGCGGCAAGCATCTGATTGGCGATGCCGAACAGCGGCCACAACGTGTTGATTCCGCCGAGCGGATCGACAACACCCTGATAGAGAAACCAGCCCCAGCAGCCGACGCAAAGAAGCGTCGCGATCACGTTGGCGGTCCACGATTCGGTTCTCGCGAGCGACGGCAGCGCAAGGCCCGCGAGTTCCTGGATCATGAAGCGGGCGACGCGCGTGCCGGCATCGACCGTGGTCAGGATGAACAGCGCTTCGAACAGGATGGCGTAGTGATACCAGAACGCGAGCATGCCGCTGCCCGGAATGACACGTTGCAGGATCTCGGCCATGCCCACCGCCAAAGTCGGTGCGCCGCCGGCGCGCGAAAGGATCGTCGTTTCGCCGATGTCTTTCGCGGCCTGTGCGAGCGCATCCGGTGTGATCGCGAAGCCCCATTGACCGATCGCCTGCGAGGCGCTTTCGATGGTGGTTCCGATCAGCGCGGCCGGCGCGTTCATCGCAAAATAGACGCCGGGCTCGAGGACGCACGCAGCGATCAACGCCATGATTGCGACGAACGCCTCGACGAGCATCGCGCCGTAGCCGACGAAGCGCGCGTCCTTTTCGTTGGCGAGAAGTTTCGGCGTCGTGCCCGAGGCGATCAGCGAATGCCATCCGGACACCGCTCCGCACGCGATGGTGATGAACAGGAACGGGAACAGCGATCCGGCGAAGACCGGTCCGCTGCCGTCGATGAATCGTGTGATCGCGGGCATCTTGAGCTCGGGCATTGCGAAAGCGATGCCGATCGCGAGCAGCGCAACCGTGCCGATCTTGAGAAAAGTCGACAGATAATCGCGCGGCGCGAGCAGGAGCCACACCGGTGCGACCGACGCGCAGAATCCATACGCGATCAACATCCACGCGAGCGCTTTGCCGTC
>DASYJJ010000226.1:0-15136 GCA_035996605.1 Rhodanobacteraceae bacterium | reverse complement strand
TTCGTCCAAGGGAGCCGCGTATCATACAACCTATTCACGAACCGTCAACACCTCGGCGCAACTTTTCGATGCGCCGGAGGCAGGATTTTGGCTCGGAATCCTTCGTCGCCGATCGCCGCAACGGCCAGGCTTCGAAGGGGCGCGAATCCTAACGGGATGAATCGGATTTGGGAAGGGGTTTCGGAAGGTTTTTTCGATGCTTCCGACCGCTGCTCGCGCAACGCGCAGCAGCGCGGCCGACATATACGCGATTACCCTCCCGCAATCAGGCGCACGCGTGCGAATCCGCGCTTGCCGAGCTGCAGGAGATGCTCGCCGCCCGGCTTCAGCAACAGATCGCGGGCCTCGACGACGTCCCCGTCCACTCGGACGGCGCGCTCGCCGAGCTTTCGCATCGCTTCGGACGTACTTGGCGCAAGCCCCGCGGCCTTCAGCAACGCACCGATGCGCATCCCTTCGGCCGGCACGGGAATCTCGGCGATGGCGAGATCCGGGGGCACGCCGCCGCTCTGCACCACGTCGTGCCAATGGCGGACCGCGGCTTCCGCAGCGGCCTTGCCGTGGAAGCGCGCCGTCAGTTCGGCAGCAAGCTCCATCTTGAAGTCGCGCGGATTAACGCCGCCGTTCGCGACCGCGCTGCGCATCACGGCGATATCGTCCATCGACTTCGCGAACGAAAGCAGCTCGAAATACCGCCACATCAGGTCATCCGACAGCCGCATCACCTTGCCGAAAATCTCGTTCGGCGGCTCGTTGATGCCGATGTAGTTGCCGAGCGACTTCGACATCTTGGCGACGCCGTCGGTGCCTTCCAGGAGCGGCATCGTCAGCACGATCTGCGCCGGCTGCCCGGCTTCTTCCTGCAACTGGCGCCCGACCAGCAAGTTGAATTTCTGATCCGTTCCGCCGAGCTCCACATCCGCCTTCAGCGCGACGGAGTCGTAACCTTGCACGAGCGGGTAAAGGAATTCGTGGATCGCGATGGGCTGCTCGGACTTGTAGCGCTTTGAGAAATCATCGCGCTCCAGCATGCGCGCGACCGTGTGCTTGGCCGCCAGCCGAACCATATCCGCCGCGTTCATCGCCCCGAACCACTCGGAATTGAAGCGCACTTCAGTGCGTTCGCGATCGAGCACCTTGTAGACCTGTTCCGCGTAGGTTTTCGCGTTCGTTTCGATGTCTTCGCGCGTCAGCGGCTTGCGCGTGACGTTCTTGCCGGTCGGATCGCCGATCATCCCGGTGAAATCGCCGATCAGAAAGATCACCGTATGGCCGAGATCCTGGAACTGCCGCATCTTGTTGAGCAGCACGGTGTGCCCGAGATGAAGGTCCGGGGCCGTCGGATCGAAACCGGCCTTAATCCGGAGCGGCCTGCCGAGCTTGAGACGCGCCTCGAGCTCCTCGCGCTTGATGATCTCGTCGGCGCCGCGGTCGATCAGCTCGAGCGCGGCCTTGAGTTCGGTCATGGAAATCCTCGCGCTCCGCAAGCCGGGCACGGGCACTCCCGAGCCGGCGTTCTGGCCGTCCAAATGGGACCGCCCGGTTAATTATTGGTTAACTCAACAAACGCGTGCAAACCCGCGCCGTTATTGGCGTTGACGCCACCTGCACATCACCTCTATGGTACGTGGCCGACAGCCGGAACGCGATCGTGGCAGCGCCGACCAACGACTCAAAGAACCCTCACCACAACCCGCGGTGCATGGCCATTCGGCGCCATGCACAACGCAAACATTTCCATTTTTATTCACGCTGCTCGACCTGGACGTTCGTGCAGAACGTCGCCGCCGCGCCGATCAGCTGGCGCGCCGAGCATTGGGTGCTCGGCGGCGTCGCACTGCTGCTGACGGCGCTGGTCGGCATCGTGATTCCCGGCTGGGCCAATGCCACGCGCCACGATCCGGCACCTGCCGCGTACACCACGCTCGCGATCGACGTGCCGCAATTACCGCCTGGAGCCGAAGCCGATCCCGCGATCGGCGCGTATGGACTCGGCACCCAGGCCGAACCCGACTGGCATCGCGTCAGCGTGCGCGCCGGCCAGTCGCTCGCCGACATTTTCAGCGAGAACAATCTGAGCCCGGCCGATCTGCAGCGCGCGCTCAATTCGCAGGACGACGCCTCCGCATTGCGCCACATCCATCCCGGCGACGAATTCGCATTCGTGCAGGATGCGACCGGCGCCCTCGTGCTGATGCGATTCGATCGCGGCGACGCGGCGCGCGTGACGTTGCACTTCACACACGATGCCGTCACCGAGTCCGTCGACGAGCGCGCAATCGAGCGTCGCACGCAGGTCGCGCACGGCGTGCTCACGCGTTCGCTCTACGAGGCCGGCTCGCAGGCCGGCATGAGCGACACGATGATCTGGAAGCTCGCCAACGCATTCGGTTACGACATCGACTTCGCACAGGATCTGCGCGAGGGCGACAGCTTCAGCGTGATCTACGACGACGTCTACCGCGAAGGCGAGCATCTCCACGACGGCGACATCATCGCCGCGACGTTCATCAACCAGGGCAAGCGCTACACGGCGATCCGCTACACCAATCCGAGCGGCGAGACGATGTACTACAGCGAGGACGGCCGTCCGCTGCGCAAGGCATTCCTGCGCACGCCGGTCGAATTCACGCGCATCTCTTCGGTGTTCTCGGTCGGCCGCATGCATCCGATCCTCGGCTACATGCGCGCGCATCAGGGCGTCGATTACGCCGCGCCCACCGGCACGCCGATCCGCGCTGCCGGCGACGGCAAGATCGTGTTCCGCGGCTGGAAATCCGGCTACGGCAATTTCGTGATCGTGCAGCACAATGCGCACATCAGCACTGCGTACGGCCATATGTCCGCGTTCGCGAACGAAAAGATGAATCAGCACGTGAGCCAGGGCCAGATCATCGGCTATGTCGGAATGACCGGTCTCGCGACGGGTCCGCACCTGCACTACGAATTCCGCGTCGACGGCCAGCACCGCAATCCGCTGACGGTGACGCTGCCCAAGGAAGAGCCGCTTCCGGCGACGCAGCTCGCCTTGTTCAAGCAGAAGAGTGCACCGCTCCTGGCCAAGCTCAAGTTCGTCGGTGGCATCCAGCTTGCGCGCGCCAGCGACTAGAGACGCGTGACGGCGTCGCTCTATCTCGGTTTGATCTCGGGCACCAGCGCTGACGGAATCGATGCCGCGCTGGTGCAGTTCGAGCCGCGCCTTGCGGTGATCGGCGCCAGCACGACGCCGTATCCCGCCGCGCTTCGCGCTGAAATTCTCGCGCTCGCCACGACCAACGCTGCGATCACGCTCGACAATTACGGCGCGCTCGACGTTGCGATCGGCGCAGCGTTCGCCGATGCGGCACTCGCCTTGCTGCGCGACACCGGCGTCGAAAGCGAAAAAGTCGCCGCAATCGGATCGCACGGCCAGACCGTTCGTCATCGACCGCACGGCGATCATCCTTTCACGCTGCAGATCGGCGACGCTGCCGTCATCGCCGAGCGCACGCGCATCGCGACGATCGCGGATTTCCGACGCTCCGATGTCGCTGCCGGCGGACAGGGCGCACCGCTGCTGCCGGCGCTGCATGCCGCGCTGTTTGCGGCGAACGATCGAACGCGCGTCATCTTGAATCTGGGCGGCATCGCGAACATCACGATCCTCGCGCCTGGCCGCGAAGTCGTCGGCTTCGATACCGGCCCCGCGAATTGCCTTCTCGATGCGTGGGCGCTCCGTCATCTCGGCTCGCCGCGCGACGACGATGGCGCATGGGCGAAGAGCGGCCGCGTCGATCGCGATCTACTCGACAAGCTGCTGTCGGATGCGTATTTCGCCGTGAAGCCCCCCAAGAGCACGGGTCGCGAAATCTTCAATCTCGATTGGCTCGACGCTCGCGTTCGCACGGACGTTGCGCCGGCGGACGTGCAAACCACCCTGCTCGCGCTCAGCGCAACGAGTGTCGTGAACGCGATCCGCAGCAACGTCACCGATGTGCGTGAAGTGTTCGCCTGCGGCGGCGGCGTCAAAAATCCGGCACTGATGGATGCGTTGCGCGCGCAACTCGCGCCTGCGGAATTGCGCGATACATCCGCGTTGGGACTCGATCCGGACTACGTCGAAGCGGCGGGGTTCGCATGGCTTGCATGCGCAAGACTTGCGGGCGTGCCCGGCAATCTGCCCGCAGTCACCGGTGCGCGCGGTCCGCGTGTGCTCGGCGCGATCTATCCGGCGCCTTAGGCGTCAGCCGTGCTTGCGGCGCTTGGTCTGCCCTGCTGTGGGCTTCGGTCCGTCGTCGGAAAAAAGCGGCTGGCCGTCGACGCGCTCGAACGCGGTCAGCGCTTCGCGAAAAACGGCGGTCTCGCCGGGATTCCAGGTTCCGCGCAGATGCGCGATGTCCTGCCGGTCGCGGCGTACGAGATCCTCGCCACCGAGTCCCAGCGCAAACCGCAGCGCATTCACGATCACCTGGTTGACCGGCCAGTTGCGCTCGACTGCGACCTGGCGCAGGCGTTCGGCGATCGCCTCATCGACGTCGCGGATCAGGATGTCGGTCATGTGCCTCCCCGCGGCCATGTCACCAACGTATCGCGATTGTTGCATATCCGGCGTGACGTACGCCCTGGATCGGTCAAGCCGTGCGCTGCTTCGCGCTGTCCGCCGAATGACGCATCGCCCAGAGGACGAGGAACAGCGCCGGCAAACCGATCGCTGCCGTATAGATGAAGAACGGCGCGTACCCCCAGGCATCGACGATCGTTCCCCACTGGCTCGCAATGAGCTTGGCCGGAAGGCTCCACAGCGTGCCGAACAGCGCATATTGCGTCGCCGTATACGCCGTGTTCGTCAACGACGACATATAGGCAATGAATGCCGTGCCGGCGATGCCGTTGGCGACGTTGTCGATGCTGACCACCGCGGCGAGCCAGCCGATGCCAGGCGCGATGCCGGCGATGTACGCATACGCGAGATTCGCGATGGTCAGCAGCACCCACCCGACCAGCAGCGTCTTCGCGATCCCGTAGCGCTTGACCAGGAGACCGGCCATCAGCGCACCGGTCAACGTCATCAACACGCCGTAGATCTTCGACACCAATGCGATCTGGTTCAACGTGAAACCGAGATCGAGATAGAACGTGTTCGCGGCCACGCCCATCGTCGTGTAGTTGAGCCGGTACGTCACGATCAGCAGCAGGATCGGCAGCGCCGTGCGAAGTCCGTTGCGCGAAAAGAAATCCACGAACGGACAAACCACCGCACCGATCAGCCACGCCACCGCCGCGCGCAATGACGCCGGCCAATGCGCCGAGCGTTCCAGAAATGCGACGACGCGCGCTTCCTGCGCGATCGTCGCGCGATCGATGCGCGCGTCCGGCTCGTCGATTACCAGCGTCGTTGCGATTCCGACCACGACGCACGCCGCCATCAGAAGGTAGGCAAACGACCACCCGTAGCCTGCCGCTGCGGTCAGCGCGCCGGCACCCGCGCAAATGAGCGCGAGCTGATATCCGACTTGATACGTCGCCGCCATCGCGCCCTGCCATTCGCTCGCCGCGGCCTCGATGCGATACGCATCGACAGCGATGTCCTGCGTCGCTGCGGCGAACGCGGTCGCAACCGCGAGCAACGCAAAATGCGCCGCGTCCGATGCGGGATCGCCGAGCGCCATCATGATGAGACCCGTCGCGATGCCGCATTGCGCGAGCAACATCCAGCTTCGGCGTCGCCCGAGTTGACCCAGCACCGGCAGCCGCACGCGATCGACGATCGGCGACCAGAAATACTTCAGCGAATACGCAAGTCCGACGAGACTGAAATAACCGATCGTCGTGCGATCGATCCCGGCCTGTCGCAGGCGCGCCGACAACGTGGTCAACACCAGCGGAAACGGCAAGCCGGCGGAGAATCCGAGAAAAATCATCGCGCACACGCGCGGATGCGCGTAGACGCCGAGCGCCTGCCGCCAGCTCCGAATCGACTCTTTCACCGATAGTCCACGGTGTAAGGCGCGTGATCGGAAAAGCGCGGCGACGGTGCGATCGAGCACGCCTTGAGTTTCGCGCCAAGACCGGGCGTCACCATTTGATAGTCAATGCGCCAGCCGACATTCTTTGCGCGCGCCGCGCCGCGGTTGCTCCACCAGGTGTAGTCCTCGCCTTCGGGATTCAGCGCGCGATAGCTGTCGACCCAGCCTTTTTCTCCCGCGCAAAGTCCGTTCACCCAGTCGCGCTCGGCGGGCAGGCAACCGGAATTTTTCTGGTTCGAGGTCCAGTTCTTGATATCGAGTCTGCTGCGCACGATGTTCCAGTCGCCGCACACGATGTAGTCGCGCCCGCTGGAAAGCCACCCGTCGAGGACCGGCTTGAACCAGTCCATGACCTTGAACTTGAAGCGCTGCCTCTCTTCGCCGGACGAACCGGATGGCACATACAACGAAACGACGCTGAGCTTTCCGTAACGCGCTTCGAGGTAGCGCCCTTCGTCGTCGAACGGCGCCCAGCCGAGCGAGGAGCGCACTTCGTCGGGCTCGCGTTTGGTGTAGATCGCGACGCCGCTGTAACCCTTTTTGGTCGTGGCGTCGCGGTAGAAGCAGTGGTGCCCGTCCGGCCGGAACATCGGATCGGAGAGCTGATCCTCCTGAGATTTCGTTTCCTGCAGGCAGACCACATCGGCGGCCTGTTTTTTCAGCCAGTCGAAAAAGCCCTTGGTCGCGGCGGAGCGGATGCCGTTGGCGTTGAAGGTGACGATGCGCATTCGGGATTCGGGATTCGGGATTCGGGATTCGGGATTCGGGATTCGGGATTCGGGATTCGGGATTCGGGCGGGAGCGTACACGCAATGTCATGCCGCGATCACGTCCTGCGCGTGCAAATCAGGCCCGGATCGCGACGTTGCCTTACCATACGAATCCCGAATCCCGAATCCCGAATCCCGTGCTCCAATCCCAACAAGCCTTTCTCGACCTCGCCGTCGCGCGCAACGCGCTGCGGTTTGGCGAATTCACGCTGAAATCGGGGCGCGTCAGCCCTTATTTCTTCAACGCAGGACGATTCGATTCGGGCGCCGCACTCGCGCTCTTGGGGCGCGCCTATGCGGACGCGGCAGTACATTCAGGCATCGGCTTCGACATGCTGTTCGGCCCCGCCTACAAGGGCATCGTGCTGGCCGCGATCACCGCTGCCGCACTGGCCGAGCATCACGGACGCGATGTCCCGTTCGCCTACAACCGCAAGGAAGCCAAGAATCACGGCGAAGGCGGCGCGCTGGTCGGCGCACCGCTCGAAGGGCGCGTGCTCATCGTCGACGACGTGATCACTGCCGGCACCGCAATCCGCGAATCGCTGACGCTGATCCGGGCGCAGGGCGCCGATCCTGCGGGCGTTCTGATCGCGCTCGACCGCGAGGAACGCGGCCAGGGCGCGTTGTCCGCGACAGAGGAGCTTCGCGCCGAATTCGGCATACCCGCCATCGCGATCGCCCGCCTTTCCGATCTCCTTGCTTATGCCGGCAGCAAGAGCGAGCTTGCCGCCCACCACCGGCGCCTCGCCGAATACCGCGAACGCTACGGCGCCTGATCCGCGAGAATCGTCGGGTTGCCAAGTGCCGTGAACCGCTGCGCAGCCGCTCGTGCGAAGGCTGTCCTATACTCCGGCACCGGAGGAATCCCGATGCGCGCCGCTTCGTTTGCCTTGCTCGCGATGCTGCTCTCCAGTTCGATCTGGGCGGCCGCCCCCGGGCCGGGTCACAATCGATACAAGTGGACGGATGGCGAGGGCAACCTGCACTACGCCGACGCGCTGCCGCCCGAAGCTGTGAAGTACGGCTACGAGATCGTCAACGCGCAGGGCGTCGTCATCAAGCACGTCGACCGGCCGAAAACCTCCGAGGAACGCGCCACCGCGAAAGCGGAGCTCGCCAAAGCGCAGGCCGCCAAGGAGAGTCAGGAAAATCGCGTGAGAACGGACCAGCAGATGGTCGCGGCGTATCCGACCGAACAGGATCTCAAGCGCGCGCAACATCAGCAGTCGGAAATGATGGACCAGAATCTGAACTCCGCGCACATCAGCCTGCAAAGCCAGGAAAGGTCGCTCGCCGAGCTGCTCGGTCACGCCGCCGAACTCGACTCGAGCGGCAAGCCGGTGCCGCCACCGTTGGCGAAGAAGATCAGCGATATGCGCAAGCAAGTCGAAGAGCAGCGCACTTACATCGCGCACAAGGAAAAAGAACGCGACGACGCCGTCGCGCATTTCGACGATGAGCTCGCGCATTACCGAAGCCTGAAACCGGGCGGCGACACTGCCGAGCGGCGTTAGCCGAACACCGCCCCGTTCCAGAATGCTTACCCGTCGCCGACCCCGACCATCGGCGCAATCGCTAGAACGGCAACGGCAGCGATGAATCGAGTGCGAGCAGCTGCGTGCGGAAGGCATCCTGCACGCGCTTGAGCGCCTGTGCGGAATCCGCGTCGAATCGCAGCACCAGCACCGGCGTCGTGTTCGACGCGCGTACGAGACCCCATCCGTCCGGCCAGTCCGCGCGCACGCCGTCGATCGTGGTGATGCGCGCGCCTTCGAACGTCGCGCGCTGGCGGAAATTCTCGATGAAGCGGTAGTGCTCGCCCTCGCGCATCGGAATCTTGAGCTCCGGCGTCGACACGCCTTTGGGGAGCGTGTCGAAGATCGTTTGCGCATCGCGCCCCTCGGGATCGCTGCCGAGAATGTCGAGCAGCCGTGCTGCCGCATAAATTCCGTCGTCGAACCCGTACCAGCGATTTGCGTCATTGAAGAAAAAGTGACCGCTCATCTCACCCGCAAGCGCGGCGTCGGTTTCCTTCATCTTGGCCTTGATCAGCGAATGGCCGGTACGCCACATCAAGGGACTGCCGCCGTGCTGCAGGATCAATGGCTGCAGATGGCCGGTGCACTTGACGTCGTAGATGATCGTCGCACCGGGATTGCGCGTCAGAATGTCGATCGCGAACAGCATCAGCAGGCGATCCGGATAGATCACTTCGCCGGTCTTGGTGACGACGCCCAGCCGATCGCCATCGCCGTCGAACGCGAGCCCGATGTCGGCGCTCATCTGCTTCACCGACAGGATCAGGTCCTGCAGGTTGTGCATGTCTGACGGATCCGGATGGTGGTTCGGAAACGTGCCGTCGACTTCGCAGTAGAGCGGTATGACTTCGCAGTTGATGCTTTCAATGACCCGCGGCGCGATGACGCCCGCGATGCCGTTGCCGCAATCGACGACGACCTTGAGCTTGCGCTCCACCTGGATGTCGTTGGCGATGCGTTGCTGGTAGTCGGCGGTGATGTCCATGCTCTGCAAGGTGCCGCTGCCGTCGACGAAGCGCCCTTCGGCGATGCGCGCGTAGAGCGCCTGGATCGAATCCTCGGAAAGCGTCTCGCCACCGAGCACGATCTTGAATCCGTTGTAGTCGGGCGGATTGTGACTGCCGGTAACCGAAACGCCGGAACCGGTATTGAGGTGAAAGCACCCGAAGTAGACGACTGGCGTCGGCACCGCGCCGAGGTCGATCACGTTCGTGCCGGTGCTGCGTAAACCTTCGACCAGCGCCGAAACCATGTCTGGTCCCGACAGGCGGCCGTCGCGTCCGACGACAATTTCCTTCAAGCCGCGATCGCGCCCTTCGCTACCGATCGCGCGGCCCAGCATACGCGCGACCGCGGGGGTCAGCGTTTCACCCACGACTCCGCGAATGTCATAAGCGCGGAAGATGCTGCGATCGATATTCACCGGTGCCTCCACGGCATCTTTTGGCTTGTTGGGACGGGTCGCTGCGCTGGGCTTCGCCCGCTGCGCGGCCGACGACGAAGCTTGACGCAACGCCTCGGCCAGCGTGATCTCCGCCGCGGCGGGCTTGGGAGTGAAACGCAACGTCGCCATGGCGCGCTCCAGACCGACGCGACGCAGCCACAGCGCGATCATTCCGCCGAGGAGACACAGCGCCGCGAGCGTCGTCAGCGTGCCGAGATTGCGCGGCCCCATGATGAAATATTCGGGTTCGCCCTTGCCGATTCTCAACATCGAGGCCGGGATCGGCTCGCCGAGATCGCCGAGCGAGCTGCCGGTACCGCTGCCAACACCCGCGATCACAAGATCGCCGCGGCCGTCGCCTTGGCGCAATTCAAGACGCGCTCCGGAAATGGACACGCTATGGAACGTGTGCAGCATCTGCTCGAACGGCATGTAGACGACAGCGAACGCGACGATCGCGTCGCCCTTGTGAACCGGCAACGCCATCATCAGGCGCTGGCCTTTGCCCTTTTCGAAACGCACCTGCATTGGAGCCGGTGCCGCATGCGACTGCGACTGCATGAGCATCTGCGCTTTCGCATAGCCGAACTTGGCAAGATCGCCTGCCAGGATTTCATCGAGAGCCGGGGAATAAAACTCGACTTCACCGAGATCCGGCAACGCCTTGGCCAATGCTGCGGACGCGGCTTCGCGACCCTCCTGGCTGCCTTGTGCGAGCGCGTCGAGAACTTCATCTTCGGCAAGCGCCGCCTGCACCCGCTCCAATGTCGCGCGGAGTTCCGCACCGATCGCGGTGATCGCGGCCGCGCGCACCTGATCGGCTTCCAGCGCGCCGCTCTCCTCGTTGTGGACGAGCCACGCCTGCCACGCGAAGAAAAGCCCAAGTGCAAGCAGCAAGGTTCCGATCGCGAGCGGAATCAGCACGCGCAGGACGCGCTGCACGCGCGCGATCGCCGCGACCATGCGTGGCGATCGTTCCGCCAGCGGCTTCTTGATGTCCTTCGCCCCCATCAGCGCTCTCTCGTTCCTACGCTTTCAATGACGACCGGAACTGCCGAAGCCGCCCGCTCCGCGCGCACTCGGCGCGAAGTCGTCGACCACATCGAACGCTGCGCGCACGACCGGCGCGAACACGAGCTGGGCGATGCGCTCCCCCGGCGCGATGGTAAATGCGCTCATCGAGCGGTTCCAGCAGGAGATCATCAGCGGTCCCTGGTAGTCCGCATCGATGAGTCCCACCAGATTGCCGAGCACGATGCCATGCTTGTGGCCAAGTCCCGAACGCGGCAGCACCATCGCGCAAAGGCCGGGATCGCCGATGTGGATCGCGATGCCGCTCGGAATCAATGCGCTGGCGCCAGCGTCGAGCGTCAACGGTGCATCCAGCATCGCGCGCAGATCCAATCCCGCCGACGCGGCCGTCGCATAGTCCGGCAGCGGAAACTCGCGGCCGAGCCGCGCATCCAGCACTTTCAACGCGATCTTCTGCGTCGGGGCGTTCACGCCCGCGCGGCTCCGACACGCACCGCTCCGCGCATGCGCTCGGCGATGCGCGCGAGCAGACGCTCGGCCAGCACGCGCTTGTCGGCGCGATCGAGTTGCTCGCGACCGCCCGGCCAGAGCAGCAGCAATGCGTTGTCCTCGGCCTCGAAACCCTGCCCCTCGCCGACCTCGTTCGCCGCGATCAGGTCGATGCCTTTCTTTTCGAGCTTCGCTCGTGCGTTGCGCTCCATGTCCTTGGTCTCGGCAGCGAAACCGACGACGAAGGGTCGCTGCGACAACGCGGCGACCTCTGCGACGATGTCCGGGTTCTGCACCAGCGTGAGCTCGAGCGGCTCGTCATCCTTCTTCTTGATCTTCTCGGTGGACGCCGCTTCGGGCCGATAGTCGCCCACCGCTGCGGCCGAGATGAAAACGTCGCTTGCGCGCGCACGGTCGAGCACTTCATCGTGCATCTCGCGCGCGCTGCGCACGTCGACGCGCTCGACTCCGCGCGGCGTCGCGAGTACGACCGGTCCGGCAACGAGCGTGACCAGAGCGCCTTGCGCCGCAGCCGCGGCAGCAATCGCGAAGCCCATGCGGCCGGAACTGCGATTGCCGATGAATCGGACCGGATCGATGTCTTCGAAAGTCGGTCCCGCGCTGATCAGGAACTTGACGCCGGCAAGCGCGCGCGGCGAGCGCGCCGCGATCAGCTCGCCGACGATCGTTTCAGCTTCGAGAAGGCGCCCGGCGCCGAATTCGCCGCAGGCCTGGCTGCCCGAGGCCGGGCCGAGCACGCGAATTCCGCGCGAGCGCAATGTCGCGACATTCGCTTGCGTCGCCGCGTTCGCCCACATCTGCTGATTCATCGCCGGCGCGAGCGCGATCGGCGCCGTCGTCGCCAGGCACAACGTCGTCAGGAGATCGTTCGCGAAACCGCACGCGAGCCGTGCGATGACATCGGCCGACGCCGGCGCGATCACGACTTCGTCGGCCCAGCGCGCGAGTTCGATGTGCCCCATCGCGGCTTCGGCGGATTCGTCCCAAAGACTCGAGCGCACCGGATTGCCCGACAAGGCCTGGAACGTCACCGCGGTGACGAAACGCGCGGCGCTCTCGGTCAGGACGACGTGGACTTCGGCGCCCGCGTCGCGCAACCGGCGCACGAGCTCGGCCGCCTTGTAGGCAGCAATGCCCGCCGAAACGCCGAGCAGCACGCGCACACCCGCCAGTGCCGGTTGACTCATGTAGGAAACCGCCGACTTCACGCGAAGCGCCTAGCTTACTGAAAAACATCGGCCGCGCCGCTCGGTAAGTAGCTGCCGGCGCGATAGCGTGTGCGTCCGGTCACGTTGTAGGCGATCGGTAACCATTTCCGACCGTTCGGGACAAGGACACCACATGAGCATCCGCCAATGGCCCGATGACGAGCGCCCGCGCGAAAAGCTGCTGGCGCGCGGCGGCGACGCGCTTTCCGACGCCGAGCTCCTCGCAGTCTTCATCGGCTCGGGACGGCGCGGTCAGAGCGCAGTCGATCTCGGCCGCACGCTCCTCGCGGGCGCCGGCGGGCTTCGACCTCTGCTTGACCGCTCGCAAAACTCGGGCATCGGGGCCGTCGCCTGGTGTCGGCTGCTGGCCGCGCTCGAACTCGGGAGGCGCTATCTCGACGCCGAAATGAAGGGTTCGTCGGCGCTGACCGATCCTGCCGCGAGCGCCCGCTATCTCAAGGCGCGGCTGTGCGCCTATCCCTACGAGGTGTTCGCCTGCCTGTTCCTGGACAGCCGCCATCGCGTGATCGCTTTCGAGGAGCTTTTTCGCGGCTCGCTCGACGGCGCGAGTGTTCATCCGCGCGAGGTCGTGCGTCGATCCCTCGCGCACAATGCGGCGGCGGTGATCCTGGCGCACAACCATCCTTCGGGCGTCGCCGAGCCGAGCCAGGACGATCGCACGATCACCTTGCGCCTGCGCGATGCGCTCGGACTCATCGACGTGCGCGTGCTCGACCATATCGTCGTCGGCGACGGCCTGCCGATCTCGCTGGCCGAGCGCGGCTGGCTTTGACGGGCCGGTCCGCATGGACGCCGGGCAGCGTGGCGATCGCTATACTCGATGCCAGCGGGGAGCGGCCCAGGACCAGGCCAGGATCAAGTGATTCTCGACTATCCGCGCGGGTTTCCACCGGACGCGATCGAGCAGAAATTGCCGACGCCGGCGGCTGCACGCGCCGCGCTTGCCGGGCACGACGCTCTGCTCGAGACGATGCTCGCCGAACGCCGGCGCGATCTTGCGCAACAGATCGCCGGCGCGGAAGACGAGGCACTCGTGACGCGCACCGAAGATGCGGTGCGACTTGCCTACGCGCACGTCGCTTGCCGGCACGGCCGGCTCGGCACGGATTTCCATGCGTATCACAACGAGCGGCACGTGCTCGAAATCTGCGCCGAGCGCATTCCGCGCGTTTTCGCTGCGTCCGGCGCGCGCGATCTTTCGCTGCGCGACTGGTGTGCGCTGCTTCTGTTCGGCGCCGGGCACGACTTGCGTCAGCGCGAAGCGTCGATGTTCGCATCCGGCGTCGGAGCCAACGAACGCGCGAGCACCGAAGAGGTGCTGCGCATTCTCGATGCGTCCGGATTCGATCGCGATCGCGATGCGGATTTCTACGCGGCGCTCGAGCTCATGATCGCCGGCAGCACGTTCGATGCGCGCGCACTCGGCGGCCACGCCTACAACGCCGCTGAGCTCGTGCAGAGCGGCGGCGCGCTCGCCGCAAAGCTTGATGCCAAGCTCGACAAACACCGGCCCGGCTGGCGTGCCGATCCGATGTTGCTGCGCGGGCAGCGGCTCGCGTCGATCGCGGCGGACCTCGATACCGCCAACGTCGCTGATCCATTCGCTGCGTTTGCGGCGAATGGCGAGAATCTTTGCCGCGAGCGCGAAATGCTGAGCGGGCGATCGCTCGATGCGGGCGAAAGCGCCTTGCCGGTGCTCGGCTTCCTGACCGACGGCCAGGACCGGTTCTTTTTCGACCTGCATCGCTTTAGTTCCGAGCTCGGCCGCGCCGCGTTCGATGCCGGCAAAGCTGCGAATGCGCCGCTTCTGAAGGCGCTCACGATCGGCGTTCGAGCGCGCGTCGCGATGTCCGGTCCGCCCGCCACGGGTCAGCAAGTGATCGACGCGTACCGCGCCACGGCGGCCGACCTCGTTGTCTGAGGCCGTCGAGAGGAACGCGCGTCTTGGACGAATGCGAACGGGACGAATGCGAACCGGTCGGCGCTCGCCGGGAGCATCGGCGGGTTGGTGCATCCGTGCACCCGGCAACGTGCGCATCCCGCACGCCACCCGACCTGCCGATGCGCGCACCTTAAGCGGGATCGGCGACATTTCCGTGACATCGCCGCGTGGCGGCGATCGAATGAATTCGGTAAACGCGGCGATGCCGGCTAGAATGACGCGTTTTACCGCGGTCCCGCCGTGAAAGAACTCCTGCGCGATTCAATCCTCGAAGCCCTGGGCAAGCTCAAAGCCGACGCCGCATTGCCGGCCGGCGAGCCGCCCGCGTTCGTCGTCGAGCGAACCAAAAGCCGCGAACACGGCGATTTCGCAACGAACGTCGCACTATTGCTGGCCAAGGCCGCGGGGCGCAAGCCGCGCGAGCTGGCACAGGCGATCGTCGCCGCGCTGACCGCGCGGGACGGAGTCGAAAAAGTCGAAATCGCGGGCCCGGGCTTCATCAATTTCTTTCTCAGCCCGTCGGCCTATCGGACCGAGGTCAGTGCAGCCCTCGAGCGCGGACATGAATACGGGCGCGGCGAAGCCGGCGCCGGACGCACGGCGGGTGTCGAGTTCGTATCGGCCAATCCGACGGGTCCGCTGCACGTCGGCCACGGCCGCGCG
>DASYJJ010000225.1:0-3719 GCA_035996605.1 Rhodanobacteraceae bacterium | reverse complement strand
AGCGCTTTCTGGACCACGCGGTCGACGAGGAAATCTCGATCGGCGACTACGTGATCTCCGGCGGCGAGCTGGCGGCGGCGATCGTGATCGACGCGGTCGGACGCTTGCAGGAAGGCGCGCTCAACGACGCGCAGTCGGCGGAGCAGGATTCGTTTTCGGACGGACTGCTTGATTGTCCGCACTACACGCGTCCGGAGCGCGACGCCTGGGGCGGCGTACCGGCCGTGCTGCTGTCGGGCGATCACGCGGCAATCCGCCGCTGGCGCTTGAAGCAATCGCTGGGAAGGACTTGGTTGCGACGGCCGGATCTGCTGGCGCACCTGGAAGCGGACAAGGAAGCACGCACGTTGTTGGAAGAATTTCGCCGCGAACACTTCGAGCGTTCGCAGGCAGCACAAGACGGGTCGGAGCGCGCACGCGATCCGACGCAGAAGAACTAGACATCAATTGGTGAGCGTCATGAGCAATCTCATTCAGCAGTTCGAAGCCGCGCAGATGACCCGCAAGCTGCCGGAGTTCAGTCCCGGCGACACGGTGATCGTCAACGTCAAGGTCAAGGAAGGCAATCGCGAGCGCGTGCAGGCCTACGAAGGCGTGTGCATCGCACGCAAGAATGCCGGTCTCAACTCCGCGTTCACGGTGCGCAAGATCTCGCACGGCACCGGCGTCGAGCGCGTGTTCCAGTCGCACAGCCCGGCGATCGATTCGGTCGTCGTCAAGCGCCACGGCAAGGTGCGCGGCGCGAAGCTTTATTACCTGCGCGGCCTCGAAGGCAAGAAGGCGCGCATCAAGGAAGATCTTGGCGCCGCTGCCGCGGACGACGCGGCCGAAAGCTGAGCAAACGTCGCGACATTCGCACTCGATATTCGAGACGAATGCGCGGCGCAAGAACGAAAATTCGCCTTGGAGCATCGAGTCGCGTCTTTGCTCCTCGTCCGGGGCGGCCGTCGGCAACGACGGCCGCTTCGTCATTTTTGCGGTTCGCGAAAACTGTAAATTGTGCTCCCAGCGGCGTGCGCTGATATGATCGCGCTCGCTCGGTAGCCGAACGCCGGCTCGAGTCGCGGGAGTGCCATGAACTATTTCAGCGCGGTCGTTGCCGCGTTCCTGTCCGTACCGTGTGCCTGGGCATGCGCGGCCGATGGCGATCTCGATCCTTCGTTCGGCCTTGGCGGCATGCAGCGCTTTGCCGCGACGGCGGCGCACGGCGCACCCGCTGTCGCGGTGCAGCCCGATGGTCGCATCGTCGTCTGCGATGCGGACCGGCATGATTTCGTGACCGACGACGATGTCCTGATCGAGCGTTTCAACGCCGACGGCTCGTTGGACACGACGTTCGGCGTGAACGGCTCGACGCTGCTGTCATTCGATGGCCAGTCGGTCCGGGACTACTGTTCGGCGATCGCATTGCAGGCCGACGGCCGCATCGTGCTCGCCGGTGTCCGCGAGTTCGTCGGGTTCGGAACGACCTATCCTTATTTTCTGGTCGTGCGCATCACGACCAACGGCGCGCTCGATACGAGCTTCGCAGGCGGGGCGGGCTACACCGTTTTCTCTTACGAGACGTTCGGCCACGGCGGCGCCAGCGCCGTGGCGGTCGACGCGAGCGGTCGCATCGTCGTTGCGGGCGGCGCCCAGTTCGACGGCGGCGACGAAGATTTCGCAGTAGCACGCCTGCAGCCCGACGGCACGTTCGATCCGGCCTTCAACGGCAGCGGCACGGAGACGATCGGCTTCTTCTCCGGGTTTTCGTACGACTACGCGACCAACGTGGCGATCGACGCGCAAGACCGGATCGTGCTCGCCGGCGTCGCGAGCGGCGAAACCGTCGTGACGCGCCTTCTCGAGGACGGCACGGCCGATTCCACATTCGGCTCGGCGGGCAGCGCGATGCTGCCTAACGGGCCCGGCGCCGTGGGTTTCCTGATCGATCACGCGGGAAGGCTCGTCATCGCGGGCACCATCGCGGCGGCTAACGACAACACGAATGCCGACATGGGTGTTGCGCGCTTGTTCGCCAATGGCTCGATCGACACGAGCTTCGGCGACGGCGGCATCGCCTCGGTCGCCTTCGATCTTGCCGATGGCGGCGGCGGCCGGGACAACGCGTCTGCGATCGTCGAGCAGGCGGACGGCAAGCTCGTCATCGTAGGCAACGCCGAGTACGGCGACCTGGAGTACACGCACGCGGCTGCCGCGCGCCTGCTCGACGACGGCACGCTCGATGCGTCGTTCGGAGACGGCGGCAGAACCGTCGTCGACTTCCAGCTCGCGACGCCCGCCGACGACTGGTTCCACGGCGCGGCGCTCCAGGACGGACGCGTCGTTGCGGTCGGCTCCGCGGAGCAAGGCGACACCCAGGTCGTGGTCGACGACGTCCTCGTGCGGCTGCAGAGCGATCTCGTGTTCCGCGAGACGTTCGACTGAAGCCACCGCTCGCGCGGCGCCTCGGACGAGCCGGCTGAACAACCAGTAGGGACCGCCTTGCGGCCAGTCGCTTGAGAGCGCCTTCTGCGGTCGAATCGAGATGCGTCCTCGCGATACCTACGGCGCCGCTTCGAATCCGTCGGCGAAAATGCGATCGGTGACAGGCGCCTGAAGCGCGATCTTCCATGCGCCCCGACCGTACGTTGCCGCGACCAGCGTGTGCGGAACGGCCGCAACTTCGAGATCGGTCACCACCATTCCGAGCGGCAAGCCGGTCATGAACGGCGTGAACGTATTGCCGCCGTCGGTGCTCTGGTAAACGCCGATGTCGGTGCCGACGAAGATGCGGTTGCTGTCGAGAGGATCGATGGCGACGCTGTTCGCCGGTATCGACGGAAGCCCAGCGCCCACTGCGACCCAATCGGCGCCATCCAAGGAAAGTAGAAGATGCGGGGCCGGGAAGACGCCGCGGGTCGCGAATACGCGCGTCAGATCGTTCGGGTCGATGGCGATGTCCGAAACGTTGGCCATCGGAAACGAACCCGTGATATCGGTCCATACCGGCGCGGTGGCGAGCGCATCGGCGGTCGTCGCGATCTTGCCGTTCGATGTTCCGGCGTAAATTCGCAACGCGGCGTTCACCGTGTCTTCGGCCGTAGTCAGCACGCTGATCGAGGCGCTTCCGTTCCCGGTGAGGCTGTCCGAGATTGGCGTCCATGAATATGCGTTGGCGTTGTCGATGATCGCCGCGCGATAGACGCGATTGGATGCGACGAACACCGAGCCGCTGCCCGTGACCAGCGGCGTGACCCAGGGAAACGGGTCGCTCGCGTTTTGGCCCGACTGGCTGATCCATTGAAACGTGTTCGGCGCGCCTTGCGAGGTCGAAAGAATGACCATCGCGCCGCCGTTCGGATAGCTTGTCTGGAACACGCGATCGGGATCGTGCGCATCGACCGCGTTCATGAATCCGTCGCCGGTGACTTCGGTCACGCTCCACAGATCATCGCCATCGCGCAGCGATGACGAATTGTCCTGCGCGCCACCGTAAACACGATCGGGATCGTTCGGATCGAGCGCAACGTCGTAGAACTGCGTGATTTCGAGATTCGCGTTGAGATTGCTGAAGGATCCGCCGCCATCGTCGCTGCGCCAGAGGCCGCCGTCGCTGCCGATCCAGAAACGCATGCCGTCATTGCGCGAGTAGCGAACGATATGCGTGTCCTGGTGCACGGCCTGCTGGGATCCCCAGCCTGCGGTGAGAATCGTCAGCGTCGTGCCGCCGTCGATCG
>DASYJJ010000224.1:0-4853 GCA_035996605.1 Rhodanobacteraceae bacterium | reverse complement strand
TCTTCAATAATCGGCATCAGCGATGCAAGCCGGTCGGAACGTTGCATGCTCGTGGCGCGGCCCAGCACCGAAAGGAGCTGACGCGAGAACGCCAGCTCGCGCCAACTGAGCGCGCGCGCGCCTTCGGTCGCCGCGCCACCGTCCACGTACTCGACAAATCCGCTGCCGCGTTCCGTACGCGCAAAACCGGCGATGTCGCGTTCCGCGGCAACCGCTGTGAGTTCCTGCGCGCATTCGCCTTCGAAACCGGGACGGCAGTACGCAAGCAGACCCGTTGCCGGCACTATTGCCGGGCGACGTGCCTTGTTCGGATCGTTTGCGTCCTTCATGCGCGCGTATTGTGATGGTTTCGAGGTACGCCATGCAGCCGCGCGGCTAGCTTCGGCCCCGACTTTTCCGAATCTGGAAGCGAATCATGCGCATCCGATGGCTTCTTCTCGTTCTGCTTGCTGCCGCGAACGCGAACGCGACGTCGTTGAGTGTCTACGCAGACGCACTCGCCAACGGATTCATCGATCAGAGCTGGGCGGCGGGCAACGAATACGATCTTGCGAACACGACGCCGGTCCATTCCGGCAGTGATTCCATCCTGTTCACACCGGACACCTGGGGCGGCCTGCAGTTCGTCGACGGCAACGACGAATACAACTTCATCGACTACCAGAGCCTTTCATTCTGGGTGGACGGCGGAAGCGGGGCGGGCGGCGAGACCATTTGGGTCATCATCACCGACAACTACAACGCAGTCAGCGCAACGGTCGATGTTGCGACGCTCGTGCCGGGCGGCGTCCTGCAACCCGGCATGTGGCAGCTTGCGACGCTCGATTTCAACGCGGCGAACCTGACCGTAGGCACGTTCAACGGCCTCAACATCATGGACGGTACCGGCACGCTGCAGGACACGTTGTACATCGACGACATCGTGTTCGACGAGCGCACGTCCGCGCCGCCGGGCGGCGATCCGGTTGCGGTCAGCGTCGATCCTTCGGCGAACGTGCATCCCTTCAGTCCGAACATTTTCGGCGTCGCGTTCGGCGATGCGACGCGCAACGCGCAGATGGGCTACACCGTGGATCGCTGGGGCGGCAATTCGACCACGCGCTACAACTGGCAGGTCGACGTCCACAACACGGCCAACGATTATTTCTACGAAAATATTCCGGGCGCGAGCGACCGTACCCAGATCCCGCCGATCGGCAACGATGCCGACGCGTTCGTCGGCGCCGCGCTCGGCACGGGCAGCCAGCCGCTGATGACGATTCCGACCATCGGCTGGACTCCGCGCGCCGACAGTCCACTGAATCATCCGTATTTCGCGGGCTTTTCGGTCGCGCGCTACGGCGCGCAGCAGGCAACCGATCCGTACGATCCGGACGCCGGCAACGGCATCGACCCGGGCGGCTCGCCGATCACGGGCAATGATCCGCACGATACGTCGAGCGCAGTCGATCCTTCGTTCCAGCAAGGCTGGATCGCGCATTTCCAGGCGACATTCGGCAACGCGGCGAGCGGCGGAGTGAAGTTCTATTCGCTCGACAACGAAGTGATGCTGTGGGATTCGACCCACCGCGACGTGCACCCGAACCCGACCACGTACGACGAAACCTGGGCGAACGCGCAGAACTACGGTGGCGCGATCAAGACGACGGATCCAGGCACGCTGGTCACCGGGCCGGTGACCTGGGGCTATTGCGATCTGTTCGGATCGGCGCTGGACAACTGCGTCGATGGAACGGACCGCCAGAACCACGGCGGCCTCGCGTTCGTCGCCTGGTATCTGCAGCAGGTTTGCGCGAATCCGCTCGCCGGTGGCGCGCATGTAGTCGATTACGCGGATCTCCATTACTACCCGCAGGGCGCGAACATCGCGCTGAGCGACGACGATTCGCCAACGACTTCGGCATTGCGATTGCGCTCGCTCAAGGAACTCTACGATCCGGACTGGGTTTCCGAATCATGGATCGCCGATCTCGGCGACGACGACGCGAATCACTACGACAAGCCGGACCTGATTCCGCGTGTGCGGGCATGGATCGATCAGTATTGTCCCGGAACCAAACTCGCGATCACCGAATACAATTGGGGCAACGACGACACCTCGAGCGGCGCCATCGCGCAGGCTGAGTTGTTCGGCATCTTTGCGCGGGACGGCGTCGATCTCGCCACGCGCTGGGTCGCGCCCTCGGCCAACACGCGCGTCGAGCGCGCCTACACGCTGTTCCTCAACTACGACGGCGCAGGTTCGAAAGTGAGCGGCAGCAGCGCTTCGGCAACGAGCGCCAACGTCGATCAGATCGGCGCTTACACATTTGTCTCGGGCAACCGCACGATGGTGCTGCTGACCAACAAGGACACCGTGACGCACGATGCGAACCTGAGCTTCGCGAGCGCCCTCGCCGGTTCCTGGACGCTGTACGGATTCGATGCGTCGAACGAAGTCCACGCGATCGCCAACGGAGGGATCGCGGGAACGTCGCTGACGTTGTCCGCGCTCCCGGCGATCTCGGCGAACCTCTTGGTCATACAGGGCGGCGAGGAAATCTTCGCAAACGGATTTGATCCCTGACGCGACCGCGTTTCGCGCATATCGAGGCAGGCAGAATCGCGATCGTTCAATAGCGCGAGCCGCCGAGCACGGCTTGGCTCTGGAAAACCACGCGGGCTTCGTCGCGACGAATGTCGCAGCAGACGGCGATTCCACGCTGGCGAATTCGCCGAGCCTGTTGGCGGGAGCGGGCCTTCGTTCGTTGCGTTACCCACGAACGCCGCGTGTCTTCGCGTCACCTACGAAACGAGATCGCGCGTCGCGATGCCACGCGCCACGCAATGCTCGCGGTAAAGATCTTCAAGCGTCCGCGCGGTATAGCGGCGCGAGATGCGGCCGTCGCCATCAAGATATTCGATCGCGCCCATCACGATCACCAGAACGATCAGCGGCACGTCGCCAATGGCCTTCCACCAATCGACATTTCCGGCCGGCTCGTAAACGTAGTCGCCCGGCCAGACGACCTCGCCGGTGCAAAGTTGCCGCGACCCTTCGAGGTTGAACGCGTGCACCTCGCCGGTGTGGCGATGCAGCGGAATCGTTTCGCCCGGCGCAAGGCGCAGCAGCTCGACGAAACCGCGATCATCGCGCAGAAAACGCAGCGGCTTGAACGATTTTCCCGGCGACAGCGGCACCCACGGAACGCCGTCCTGCGCGAGCACTTGCGCCGGAAGAAAGGCTTCGCTTGCTGCGGACAGTGTTTGCATTGCGATCTGATTCATGGCGTTCGATTCCTGGTGATCATCGCGAGCCGTGCTAGGCAAGGCTCGTTTGCGTGGTCCGGCCGAAAAGGATTCGACGCGCTTCGTGGGACAACGCGCGGTCGGGTTTTGAATAGACATCGGTCACGCCGTCGTACGTCGCGCGCGTGCCCGGGCGCGCGGCCATCGCGTCGAACCAGCGCTTGAGATGCGGGAATTCGCCGAGATCCTGGCCGTGCGCGGCGTGCGGCACGATCCACGGATACGAGGCGATATCGGCGATCGAGTAGTCGCCGGCGATGAATTCGCGTTCGGCGAGTCGCCGGTCGAGCACCGCATACAGGCGATGCAGTTCGCGCGTATAGCGATCGATCGCGTAGGGAACCTGTTCCGGCGCGAATACGTTGAAGTGCCCGATCTGGCCGGCCATCGGTCCGAGACCGCCGACTTGCCAGAAAAGCCACTGCAACGCCTCCATGCGTCCGGCAAAGTCGGCTGGCATGAACAGGCCGGTTTTCTCGGCGAGATAAAGAAGGATCGCGCCGGATTCGAACACCTTCAGGGGCGCGGCGCCGGTGCTCGGCGCGTGGTCGACAATCGCGGGAATCTTGCCGTTCGGCGATATGGCGAGGAATTCTGGTCGGAACTGCTCGCCGCGGCTGAGGCTCACCGGAATGGTCCGGTAGTCGAGTTCGGCTTCCTCGAGAAATAGGCGCACCTTGAGTCCGTTCGGTGTCGGCGAGAAATACAGATCGATCACGGGACTTTCCTCCGGATTCGTTATCGCTTCGCATGGCCTTCCGGCCGGAGTTCTGCGCTGATGCGTCTTGCGCGCAGCTTTCGATGCGGCCTTGGCGTTCCGCTCCGAACCTCTTGCCACCGGGCCAGATTAGGCGCGATAGTGGATCCCGATAAGATCCGGAAGATGCAATTTTCATGGATCCAGTTTTCGAGTTCAGGCTGACTCTCCCTGGCGCCGATTCGCGCGGGCTCCTTCGCGCCTTGCACGCGCAGCTGCGTGCGGCGATTCTCGATGGCCGGCTCAAGCCCGGCCTGCGATTGCCGTCGACGCGCGGCCTTGCACGCACGTATCGCATCTCGCGGAATACCGCGATCGCGGCCTACGATCTTCTGCAAAGCGAGGGCTACGCGATCTCGCGCCGCGGGTCAGGCATCTACGTTGCGGCCGCATTTCCAAAACGCGCCGAGCGCAAGGATCCGGCCCGCGACGACGAGCGCTCGCGCAGGCTCGCGACATTCTGGCGCACGACATCGCCCGGATTCGGCATGGCCTCGCCGCTCAAGGTGCAGCACGACTTCGCGCTCGGCCTGCCCGACGCGCGTCTGTTTCCGTTCGCGATCTGGCGACGTCTCGCGGCGCGCGCGTTGCGAGCGTTGGCGAAGGAGCCGGCGACGTATTCGGCGGCCGCGGGGCGCGCGCCGTTGCGCGAGGCGATTGCGCGGCACGTATCGTTCGCTCGCGCGGTCGCGTGCGGGCCCGACGACATCGTGGTTACTTCCGGCGCGCAGCAGGCGTTCGATCTGCTCGCGCGCATTCTCGTCACGGTGGGCCGCACCGTCGTCGCCATCGAGAATCCGGGCTATCC
>DASYJJ010000223.1:0-5086 GCA_035996605.1 Rhodanobacteraceae bacterium | reverse complement strand
GTCGCGGCACGGTCCGCGAGCCGCTGCTTCTCCTGCTCGACCACGGCCGCAGGCGTATTCGGACCGAAGCGGCCGAGCTTCGCGTTGGATTTCTCGATCTCGCCTTCGATGCGCTCGATCTCGCGCGCGAGACGCGCGCGTTCGGCATCGATGTCGATCAAGCCCGCGAGTGGTATGAGGAGCTTCATCTCGCGAACGATCGCGGCCGCCGCGGCCGGTTCCGCTGCGCCGGGCTCCAGCCACCGTTGCGATTCGGCGCGCGCAAGGAATCCGATCTGATCGGCGAATTTCGCCGAGCGAGCACGATCGCTCGCGCTTCCGCTGGCGAACACGAGTGGAATGGTCTTGTTCGGAGCGACATTCATTTCGCTGCGGATGCGGCGCACCTGCGCCAGCACTGCCTTCAGCCATTCGATTTCGGCTTCGGCGGCTGAGTCGGTCGCGAAATCCGCCGCGCGCGGATAGGCTTGAACGGAGATGCTCTCTCTTGAATAGTCCGCTTGGGATGCCGGTGCGTTCTTTGCGGTCATCGAGGACCGCCCGAGCACTGGCGCGACTTCGTGCCAGATTTCTTCCGTGACGAACGGAATGATCGGATGCAACGCGCGCAGCAGCGCTTCGAGCACGACGAGCAGCGTGTGGCGCGTCGATTCCGCAGCGGCAGAATCCCCGCCGTTCAGTGCCGGCTTCGAAAGCTCGACGAACCAGTCGCAGAATTCGTTCCATGTGAATTCGTAGAGCGCCTGCGCCAGCAGATCGAAGCGATACGTCGAGAAATGCGCTTCGACGTCGGCGAGCGTTCGGTTGAGCCGCGTAAGGATCCAGCGCTCGGCTTCGGTTTGCCCTTCTCCCGGGAGAAGGTGGCGCGAAGCGCCGAGGGGCTCGGTATTCATCAGCACGAAGCGTGCCGCGTTCCACAGCTTGTTGCAGAAATTCTTGTAGCCGTCCGCGCGCTTGAGATCGAAATTGATCGTGCGTCCGTACGTTGCAAGAGCCGCGAACGTGAAGCGCAATGCATCCGCGCCGACCGCCGAAATGCCGTCCGGATATTCCTTGCGGATTCGCTTTTCGACCTTCTCGCGCACCTGCGGAATCAGCAGCGACGCGGTCGATTTCTTCACCAGCGATTCCAGGTCGATGCCGTCGATCAGATCGAGCGGATCGACCGTGTTGCCTTTCGACTTCGACATCTTCTGGCCTTCGGCATCGCGCACGATCGCGTTGATGTAGACCTCGCGAAACGGCACGCGCTTGGTGAAATACAAGGTCGCCATGATCATGCGCGCGACCCAGAAGAAGATGATGTCGAAACCGGTGACGAGCACACTCGACGGCAGGAATACGTTGTACGCGTTCCATTCGGCGGTGCGCTCGGGCGTGTCGCTCGGCCAGCCGAGAGTCGAAAACGGCCACAGCGCAGACGAGAACCACGTATCGAGCACGTCTTCGTCTTGGCGAAGCACGCCGACCGGTTTGATCGTCGCATGTGCGATCGCGTCGGCTTCGTTCTCGCCGACGAAGATGTTGCCGTCGTCGTCGTACCACGCCGGAATCTGATGACCCCACCAGAGCTGCCGGCTGACGCACCAGTCCTGGATGTTTTCGAGCCACTGGTTGTACGTCGTCGTCCAGTTCTCGGGAACGAACTTCACGTCGCCGCTGCGCAAGGCATTCAAGGCCGGCTCGGTGATCGCTTTGCGACCGCCGGGGCCGGGCTTGCCGTCGACGCGCACGTCGCTGGTGAGATCCAGAAACCACTGATCGGTGAGCATCGGTTCGATCACCGCATCCGATCGCTGGCTGATCGGCACCTGCAATTTGTGCTTTTTCGTCTCGACGAGAAGGCCGGCCGCTTCGAGATCGACAAGGACCGCTTTGCGTGCAGCGAAGCGGTCGAGGCCCCGATATTTCGCCGGCGCCTCGTCATTGATCTTCGCGTCGAGCGTCAGGATCACGCGCGGCACGAACTTGTGGCGCGCGCCGATCTGCCAGTCGTTGAAATCGTGCGCCGGCGTGATCTTGACCGCGCCGGTGCCGAATTCGCGATCCACGTAGTCGTCCGCGATCACCGGAATCTCGCGGCCCGCCAACGGCAGCACCAGCATCTTGCCGATGAGCGACTGATAGCGCTCGTCGTCCGGATGCACCGCGACGGCGACATCGCCGAGCATGGTTTCGGGACGCGTCGTCGCGACCACGACGCCTTCACCGCCATCGCTGGCGGGATATCGGATCGACCACAGCGAACCCTCGCGTTCCTCGTTGTTCACTTCGAGATCGGACACCGCGGTCTGCAGCACCGGATCCCAATGCACGAGGCGTTTGCCGCGGTAGAGAAGTCCGGCGCGGTACCACTCGACGAAGACGCGCCGCACCGCGGCCGATAGGCCCGGATCCATCGTGAAGCGTTCGCGCGACCAGTCCACCGATGCGCCGAGCCGGCGCATCTGGTTGGTGATCGTCGAGCCCGATTCTTCTTTCCATTCCCAAACGCGCTCGACGAATTTGGCGCGGCCAAGGTCGTGACGCGACTTGTTATCAGCGGCGAGCTGGTTCTCGACGATTTTTTGCGTCGCGATGCCGGCGTGATCGGTGCCGCCTTGCCATAATGTCTTGAAGCCGCGCATGCGGTGATAGCGGATCAACGCGTCCATGATCGTCTGCTGGAACGCGTGGCCCATGTGCAATGTGCCCGTCACATTGGGTGGCGGCAGCAGGATGCAGTAGGGCTCGCCGTCGCCCGCGGGCTTGAAGTACCCGCGCGCTTCCCATTCGGCGTACCAACGGGATTCGATCGGACCGGGCTCGAAACTTTTTTCCATAAGGCCGGGATTCGGGATTGGGGGATTCGGAATGGCCTGACTCGCGGGTTCGTCGAAGCGGGAATTCATCTCGAATCCCGAATCCCCGATCCCGGCTTTTCCACGCTACATATCATGCTTGGCGACATCGAACCCACGTCGCTTGTATTCGGTCCAGCGCACGCGCGAACCGTCGCGCTCGGCGGAATCGGCGGCGACGACTTCGAGCACGCGTTCGTACGCGCCGGGCGCGCATTCCTCGCGAAGATTGACGACGAGCGACCGCTCGGCGGTTTCGACGCCAGGCGCCGCGATGACGACGGCGGTGATCGCATCGTCCTCGTCGCCGGCGAGCTGATGCGGGATGAAGCTTTCGTCATCGAACGCCCAGAGCTTGTCGTCGAGCGCGTCGGCTTGTTCCTGCGAGCGCGCGAGAATGAGCGTCGGTTGTGCCGCCGCGTACGCCTTCTTGACGAGCTCGCAGACCAGCAACAGCGGATCGTCGCGAAATCGCGGTTTGCCGATCAGGTAGAAATCCGCGCGCGCCATCGTCTAGTTCGCCGCTGGTGCGGTATCGCCCGAGAAATAGCTCATCAGCGTTTCGCCGATCGCGGATGCGAACGCGCAACCGATCACGAGCCCGAAGAAAAATACGATCGCCGGCCCGCGACGACCCTGCGGACGTGTCTTGTAGAGGTAATACGGCACGAAAATCGCCGCCGCCATGACGATGCCGACGTTGAGCCACATCGGCCGGCGGATGTCGAGCTCTGCGGAATCGAGTTGCAGCCAGCGAAAACCGATGATGAGAATCGCAAGGCTGCCGAGCAGCGTGAAGCCGTTGTAGCGATCGAGATGAAGCGCTGCCGTCATGATGCCGAGCACGAGCGAAGCGCCAACCAGCGTGGTCAGCGCGACCTGCTTCTGCTTGCGGTAATTCGGCGCCGGCGATGTCACGCGCAACGATCGATCAGGTATTGCGTCAGCATCGGAACGGGGCGCCCGGTCGCCGAACCCTTGCGGCCTTCTTCCCACGCGGTGCCGGCGATATCCAGATGCGCCCAGCGGCAGCCGTTGACGAAACGCGAAAGGAAGCATGCGGCCGTGATCGCGCCGGCGTACTTTCCGCCGATGTTGGCGATGTCGGCGAAACCCGATTCGAGCTGCTGCTGATAGTCGTCCCAAAGCGGCAGACGCCACGCGCGATCCATCGTCTCGTTACCCGATGCGAGCAGCTGTTCTGCGAGCTCGTCGTCCTTGGTCATGAGGCCCGATGCGTGCTTGCCGAGCGCGACGACGCAGGCACCCGTCAAAGTCGCCGCGTCGATGATCACTTGCGGATCGAATTTCTGCGCGTACGTCAGCGCGTCGCAGAGGATCAGGCGGCCTTCCGCATCGGTGTTGAGGACTTCGACCGTGAGCCCCGACATGCTGGTAAGAATGTCGCTCGGACGATACGCATTGCCATCCGGCATGTTTTCGGCGGCCGGAACGATGCAGACGAGATTGAGCGGAAGCTTGAGCTCGACCGTCGCCAGAAACGCGCCGAGCACGCCGGCCGCACCGCACATGTCGAACTTCATTTCTTCCATGCCCGGGCCGGGTTTCAGCGAAATGCCGCCGCTGTCGAACGTGATGCCCTTGCCGACCAGCGCGTAGGGTTTCGCCTTCTCGTCGCCGCCTTGCCAGCGCAGCACGATGAGCTTGGGCGGATTCGCCGAGCCCTGCGAGACGCCGAGCAGCGATCCCATGCCGAGCTTCTGCATGTCCGCGCGTTCGAGCACTTCGATGGTGACGCCGGCGTGCTCGTCGGCGATCTTCTTCGCCTGCTCGGCGATGTACGCCGGATTGCAGATGTTCGGCGGCAGGTTGCCGAGCTCGCGCGCGAAGCGCACGCCTTTCGCGATCGCCAGCGACTCAGCCAGCGCGCGCTCGATCGCGCGATCGCCGGCGGCCGACGTCGATGCGAACGCGATTGCGGTGAATTGCGGCGTCTTGGATTTTTCCTTGGGCTTGAACGTTGCGGTGTAGCGGTAGGCCTGCGCGTCCGCAGCGAGCGCTGCGGCGCGCAGCTTCCAGGCGGCGTCGCGTCCGGGAACTTCGATCTCGGTCAGGTACGATATCGCCGAATCGATCGGCAACCCTTTGAGGACGCGGGCTGATTCGGCGATGGCGCGATGGAACGCGGCGGCGTCGAATTTTTTCTGCTCGCCAAGACCGGCGAGGAGCACACGCGGCGCGGTGATGCCGGAAAGTCCGAACAGCACCGTGATGCTGCCGATCTT
>DASYJJ010000222.1:0-2584 GCA_035996605.1 Rhodanobacteraceae bacterium | reverse complement strand
CGATCAACACGATGCAATCCGAAGCCAGCATCATGGCCGGCACCGGTTCGCAGAGTGGCCAGCGACTTAATCGCTGGGGCGACTACAGCGGCATGTCGGTCGATCCGGTCGACGATTGCACGTTCTGGTACACGACCGAGTACTTGAAAGCGACCGGTGCGTTCAACTGGAGCACGCGGTTGGCTTCGTTCAAGTTCTCGGGTTGCCAATAATCGCGCAGCGATTCATGTCGTAGAGAAAAGGCCCGCGAAAGCGGGCCTTTTTTTCGAACGCCATCCCCTCTCCCGCCTACGGGAGAGGGATAGGGTGAGGGCGCTCTGGATTCGAGCGGTGCTGCGCTCCAGAATCCGCCAATCCGCTTACGGAAGATCCTTACCTTCCGAGGGTTCGCCGATCCGAATTTCCTCCGCTGACGGCACGTGAAGCGCCGGAAGATTGGCGCTGCTCAACTGTCGGTTGAGCTGCGTAAGATCGTTGCCCTGAATCGCCTTCCACAAATCCGACGCGCGCGAAAAACGCTCGCGACAATCGGCTAGCACTTTCTCTTGCGAAGTCGTCGGTGCAGCGTCGGCACCTTCGACATCAGTCGAGAGTGAAGCGAGCGCTTCGCCGATCGCCCCAAGATTCGGCGCGGCTGCGCCCTTGTCTTCGCGCAAGGGTTCCCATTTCTTTTCGAACGCCGCGATCCACGCCTTTAGTGGCGCCTCTGCCGCTGCGCCACCTTTTTTCTTCATCGCATCGATTTGCGTGTGCACTGCATCGACTTCGCCATACGTCTGCCACACGCGCGCAAGATCGGTTTCGACTTGCCTATAAAATGCGAGCGCTTGTTCGAGATCCGCGTGTGTCGCATGGACGCGCGGATCGGGTTTGACCGTAAGTGATTGCCGGAACTCGTGGCCGTCGACCGTGAGGACAACGTCGTAGTCGCCAGGCAGAACGAGTACGCCTTCGGGTGCGAGCGGCGTATCTTCGCCCCACACGGCGGCGATCGAGTAGTTGTACTGGATGGCTTTCGGGCGCGGATAACGCAGGTTCCAGACGAAGCGGTGAGCGCCCGCAGCGGCCGACGGTTTCACCGCGGGTTTCGTCCATGTTTCGGTGAAGTAGCGTTCGGCGCGCGGACCCGATGTGGCGTCGTCGCTTGCGAATCTCCGGATGACCTCGCCTGCGCCATTGGCGTCGTGCTCTCGAATTTCGATCACGACTTGCTTGGCGGGTTTCGCGAGCGTGTAGTCGATGATCGCCCCGTTCGGCGGATTCGTGCCGAGCGCGGTGTCGGCCGGCGGCGGCGTGTCCTTGTTCTGGCTGCCGCGCAGGCGGTACGCAGGCGCGGGTGCGAACAGACGCGCTTCGGCACGCGGGCCTTCGCTCGCAAGTTGGCGCAACGGCGTCACGTCGTCGAGCACCCAGATCGCACGGCCTTGCGTAGCGGCGATGAGATCGTCGCCGTGGACGAGCAGGTCGCGCACCCAGGCGACGGGAAGGTTTTGCTGCAGCGGCTGCCAGCGATCGCCGTCGTCGAACGAGACATAGACGCCGGCGTCGGTGCCGGCGTAAAGCAAACCCTTGCGCACGGGATCGGCGCGGACGACCGCGACGAAATGGCCGTCTGGCAGTCCATTCGTGATTTTCGTCCAGGTCTTGCCGTTGTCGTGCGTACGCACGGCGATCGGGCGGAAATCGTCCTGGCGATGATTGTCGACCGCCGCGTACGCCGTGCCGGGTTCGAGCACCGAAAGATCGAGTGAATCGATGCGCGACCACGCCGGAATCGATTTCGGCGTGACCTCGCTCCAGTGCTTGCCGCCGTCGGCGGTCTTCTGGATCTTGCCGTTGTCCGTGCCGATCCAGATTTCGTCGTTGCTGCGCGGCGACGGCGCGATCGAATAGATGACGCCGTAGCCGCACGCGATCGCGTTTGCGATCGGGACATCGCCGTCGCAGTGTTTTGCGTTGTCGAGTTTACCGGTGAGGTCCGGGCTGACGATGTCCCAATGCTGCCCTTTGTCGTTGGAGCGGAACAGCACCTGCGTGCCGGCGTAGAGCGCGTACGGCGCGTGCACGGAGAACGCGATGGGCGAAATCCATGTGTAGCGGTATTTGACATCGGTTGGGCGTGCGCCGTACGCGGAAACGGGCCACGGCGACACGTTCTGCACTTCGCCCGTGCTCGAATCCCAGCGCGAAATGCGCGAGCCAAGGCCAGAACCGAACACGATGTTCGGATCTTCCGGATCTGGAACGTCGTAGTCCCGCTCGTCGCCGCCGACGGGATGCCAGTCGCGGAACGAGATTGCGCCGTAGTCGCTGCGACTCGCGATGCCGACCGTGCCGGAATCCTGCTGGCCGGAATAGATCCAGTACGGGAAACGGTTGTCGGTTGCGAGGTGGTAGAACTGACCCGTCGGCTGGTTGTACCAGTCGCTCCAGTGCGCGCCGTCGTCGACGGTGACGACCGTGCCTTGGTCGCTCGCGGTGATGATGTGGTTCGGGTGTTTCGGATTGATCCAGACGTAGTGGTAGTCGTCGCCCCCGGGCGCGCCTTTGAAGATCGTGAACGTCTTCCCGGCGTCGGTCGATT
>DASYJJ010000221.1:0-3863 GCA_035996605.1 Rhodanobacteraceae bacterium | reverse complement strand
CGGCCTATCGACCCTGGGCGTTGATGTCCGTCAGCGCGCTCGGACCCGACGCACCGTGGCCGCACAAGGCGACGCCTGTGCTGCTGCTGACGATTGGTCTAGCGATCAGCCTCTTGCTCTGTGCTCTCGTGCTCGCACGATCCTGGACCTGGCTCGGACTCGCCTTGTGCGGTGCTCTCGCCGGAGGCTGGCTTGCGCTGGACCTGCGATGGCTCGGCGAATTCGCGGATCGGCATGCGCTGACGCGCGAGCTTTACTCGGGAAAACCGTGGCGCGTGCGCGCCGCGATCGAGCCCGACACCGCACTCGTTGCCGGCGCCGCGCGCGTGCGCGATCTGCTCGCGCGCCAGCCCGCGAACACGCACGTGATCGTCGCCGCGGACGCGGTCTACGACGTGTTGCGGCTGACCTACCATCTGCTGCCCGCGAATGTCGCGCCGATCGGCGCGTTGCTTCCGCCGCACGCGCGCAAGATCGCGATGCGGCACGCGCTGCTGGTCGTCTACGCCGATCCCGCATGGACGTTTGATCAACACGTCGGCACGTTGCATTACGCCGACTTCGAATACGCGGCGCAGCTGCTTTTCGAGGAAGGTGATATCCGGATCTTCCAGTTGCGTGGAGTCGATCCGTGAGCGTCGAATATCTCGTCGCGTGGATCACGCCGCTGCTGCTCGGCTCGGGTCTCGTCGCATTGCTCGGCGGCCGGCCGCGTACGCCGGCCGGGTACGCGCAGACGCTTGGCTGCGGATTCGTGCTCGGCGCATTGCTATGCGCCGTTGCGGTCGCGATTCCGGGTCGCATCGACGTCTCGCGCATCGTGCCGGGCATCGCGCCGATTCTGCTGGCACTCGGCATTGGCGCGTGGGCGTGGGCTTTGATGCGCTCACGCTTGTTCTTTCCGCGCGAACTCGCCGAACCTCGCCTGCATCCTTTGCTGTGGATTCTCGTTGCGTTGCTCGCCGTGCATGCGTGGCTGATGGCGGACGAGATCCTGCTGCGGCCGATGTATCCGTGGGACGCGTGGGCCGCGTGGCTCTTGAAACCCAAGGCGTGGATGCTGGCCGGGCATCTGGATCGCTTCGTCGGTTTCGATGAGTGGCTCGCGGACGCAACGGGAACGATGCGCACCGCGCAGACCTGGAATTATCCGGAAGCGCTCGGCCGGCTCGCGGTCTGGTTCGCTTCGGCATGGGGCGAATGGGATTCCGGTGCTGTCGGAGCAGTATGGCTCGCACTCTGGCTCGCGCTGCTGGCGGGGTGCTACGGTCAGCTCCGCGCGCTTCATCTGCAGCGCGACCGCTCGATCGCCGCGGTCTACGCACTCGGTTCGCTGCCGCTCATCAATGTGCATGTCGCGCTCGCCGGATACGCCGATCTCTGGATCGCGACGCTGATCGCGTTTTCGTGTCTTTCCTGGATGCGCTGGCTCGAAAGCGGCGAGCGCGGTCAGCTGGTGCTTGCCGTGCTGTTCGCCGCAATGCTGCCGCTGGTCAAACTCGAGGGCAGCGTCTGGCTCCTGATCCTCGGCGGTACGATGCTTTATGCGCGGATGAGCTTGAGGCTCCGGCGCGCCGCGCTGGTGATGGCGCCGATCATTGGCGGCGGAGTCGTCGTCGCCTATCTGTTGCGCTGGCCGTTGATCGCGCCGGCACTCGACCGCATCGGTCTCACCTCTGATACGCATGTTCTGCTTGCGCATGCGCCGGCGGTGATTGGCGCTGCGGCAGACGGACTTTTCTCCCAGTACAACTGGCATCTCTTCTGGTTCGCGGTAGTGCTGACGTTGCTGATGCGTCTTGGCGAGCTCCGGCGCTCGCCACCGTTGCGTTTTCTGGGTCTTTTCCTGCTGCTCGGATGCGCGTTCCTGTTTGCGCTCTTCGTGTTGACGCCTGCCGGCAAGTGGGCCGAGAGCTACACCGCGGTCAACCGGCTGAGTTTGCAGATCGTTCCTGCGATGCTGGTGTTCGCGGCGCTTCTCTGGCGCGATCCGCAAGCGGTCGATGTGTCGGCATCGGACGACGCGCGCATGGCCCAAGCCGCGGGGAACCGCGCCATAATCCGGCTTCATTCACCAAACACCGGACGATGACCGCAGAATCCCTTTCGCTGCACGAGCTCGCGGCGCGTTGCGTCTACAGCGCGACCGTCGCGGAAAAGCTTGCACTGACGACCGCCGTCGCAGCGCACTTTGCATCGGGGGATGCGCTCGCGGACGCCGTGCCGGTTTCGGTGGCGCAGTTGTCTACCGAGCCCGGTCGTCCCGACACGCCGCGCCGGGTCGCTCCGCGAAATCTGCCGCGACGCGGCCTCGCTTCGGCAGAGGGCAGGGCGGCGCTCGTTCACGCCGTCGCGCACATCGAGTTCAATGCGATCAATCTTGCGTGGGATGCCGTGTCGCGTTTTCGCGGCATGCCGGCCGACTATTATCGGGACTGGGTCGGTGTCGCGGTCGACGAGGCGCGGCACTTCAAGATGTTGTCCGAGCGTCTGGCCGAACTCGGCCATGCCTACGGCGATTTCGACGCGCACGACGGCTTGTGGGAGATGGCCGTCAAGACCGCCGATTCGTGCCTTGCGCGCATGGCGCTCGTACCTCGCGTGCTCGAGGCGCGCGGGCTCGATGTGACGCCGGGCATGATCGCGCGCCTGCGCGCGGCAGGCGACGAGGCGACCGCGGCGATCCTCGAAGTGATCCTGCGCGAAGAAGTTGCGCATGTAGCGGCGGGATCGCGCTGGTTTGTCTGGTGTTGCGAGCGGGAACGTTCCGATCCGGCGACGACGTTCGAAATGTTGATCCGAACGCACCTGCGCGGCGCATTGCGTGGCCCCTTCAACATCGAAGCGCGGCTGCGCGCGGGTTTCACCGAAGCCGAGCTCGCGCAGTTGAGCGATGCGGAAAAGAATAACGGAGCTGCGGACATTCGCGCGCAAGGACGATCGCACGAGTCCTCGGATGAACTTGCCGCATGAGGCGCGTCGCCTTGGCACTCGCGCTGCTGGCGAGTTGGGCGATCCTCCTGTCGTGGGCGGCGCGCCTGGACTGGCAGTCGCCGTCATCGCCGGCGGAGCAGCGCGAATTTCCCGGTGATGATTTCTCCGCGGTTTTTGGCAGCGCAACCGCCGATGCGGACACGCTGCGCATCACTTCGAATGGCAAGGACTACACGAGCCTGCAGTCGCTGCGTCCGTCCGATGTCGATGCGGAGAAATTTCCGACGCTGCGTTATCGCTTCGCTGATTTTCCGCGCACGCTGGAACTTTCGCTCGTGTTCCGCACCTCGGAAAATCCCGAAGACGTTGCGGTTTCGTTGCCGTGGCCGGGGGATGCGACGCGAACATTCGATTTGAGCCAGATTCCGGAATGGCGCGGCCGCATCGTGGAACTCGGCTTCGCGCAATTTCCGATCGCCCAGCAGGTTCCTCCCGCGCAGGGTTTCAAGCCGTTCGAGATCGTCGAGGCGAGGCTCTGGTCGCGATCGTGGCGAGGTGATCTCGCGGCGCTCGCCACCGACTGGTTCGGCGCGTGGCCGTGGACGCAGCGTTCGGTGCACGCGCTCGGTCGCGACACCGACACGCCGCGCGCGAGATCGCTGGTGTTGTGCGTCGCTCTTGCCCTCGGCAACGCGCTGCTGTGGATCGCGCTTCTATTCGGCCGGCGCGATCCTAGGTTCATCGTAGCTTCTGGCGCCGTTGTCGCCGTCGCATGGCTGTTGCTCGATGTCGTGTGGCAAAGCGGTTTGTTGGGACGTCTGCAGGCGACGCGCGCGGTCTACGCGGGACTTTCGTGGGAGCAGCGGCAAACCACCGTCGCGGACGTCGATATCGTCGCAGCCGCCGACGCGCTTCGATCGATGTTGCGC
>DASYJJ010000220.1:0-2517 GCA_035996605.1 Rhodanobacteraceae bacterium | reverse complement strand
TCCAGCGGCCGGTTGTCGTCGCGCAGGGCGAGCTTGTCGATCTCCTGCGCCGCGGCGAGCAGATTGCCTTCGACGCGCTCCGCGAGCCAAGCGATCGCATCGGGCGAAGCTGCGACGCTGCGACTCGCCATGCGCGCGCCGATCCAGGCCGGCAATTCTTCGCGTTTGAGCGGCCACACCGGGACGAACACGCCGATTCCTTCGACCGCGCGAACCCATGCGCCTTCGTGCGCCTTGCTCCAGTCGTTCGTGGTGATCAGCAGGATCGTGTCCGGTGGCGGAGATTCGCAATACGCGGTGATCGCCGCGCTGCCTTCGCGACCCGGCTTGCCGGTCGGAAGACGCAGATCGATGAGCTTGCGAGTCGCGAACAGGGAAAGTTCGCGGCTCGCGTCGGCGAGGCGGTTCCAGTCGAATCCGGTTTCGACATCGAGCACGTCGCGTTCGACGAATCCAAGCTCGCGCCCGCGCTCGCGAAGCACGTCGGCGGCTTCGAGCACGAGCAGATGCTCGGCGCCCGCGATCAGATACGCGGGCTTCAACTCTGCGTCCGAAAGATGCTTGCGGAATGCGGGAAGCGTGGTCGGCATGCACGCATTCTACGCGGCGGCTTGACGCCGTGTTGAGAAACACCGTGCCCGCGCGATCCAGGGACGGATCGCACGAAGATCAATCACCGAGCGATTGCGAAACGACCTACTTGCCCGCGTTGGCGAGCGCCTCAAGCCTGCGCAGGATCGTCTGCGTCATGTCACGCTGAAGTTCCTGCGTCAACAGATCGACTTCCGCGGCGACTCCAAGCGCCTGCGTCGCATCGAAAGTGAATTCGCGCGAAAGCTCGATCGTCTGCTTGGGCAGCAGCGAAGTTCCGGCGGCGTCCTGCACTTCCAGCTCGACGTGGTAGCGAAGCGCGTATTCGGTCGCGCGCGCGTTGCCGCCGACCGTGAGCACGTCCGTCGAGAACGCGTTCGCGCTGATGTTCATCACGGCAACGCCCGGCTCGACGTTTTCGACGATCTCGGTTCCCGAGCGCGGCAGCGCCTTGGCGAGATCCTTCGCCAGCGGGCTCGACGGGTCGGCGATCTGGATATGCACTTTTTTCATGCTCGCCGGCAGATCGGCTTCCTTGCGCAGATGAAACCCGCAGCCCGCGATCAGCAAGGCGGCAGCGGCGAGCGGAAGGATCAACAGGCGGCGCGGGGTCATGTGCGGGTTCCGGGACGGATCGGAAAGCGATCTTCGAGGAGATCATACGGCGACTGCCAGCGCGGCAGCGAACGGATGCGTTCGAGCCACGCTCCGACCGCGGGCCAGGGCGCAAGCTCGACTTCGGCCTGATCGGCCCAGAACATATATCCGCAACACGAGATATCGGCGATCGTCGGCACCGAACCAACCAGGAATGCGCTCGCTTCGAGCGCGCGATCGAGCCGGTCGAGGTCCGCGTGCAGCCGGCCCGTCCAATAGGTTTCGAGCGCTTGGCCCGCCGAAGTGAAGCGGCGCGAGAAACGCAGGTGCGGCAGACTCATCGCGATGCGATTGGCTTCCCAGGAGAGCCATTCGCGCACGCGCGTTTGCGCCGCCGCCGTGTCGCCGTCGAGCGCGCGATGACGCCGCGCGAGGTGATCCAGAATCGCATTCGACTGGCATACCGCAAGACCGTCCTCGTCGACCAACGCGGGAACTTCGCCGAACATCGATGCGCGGCGGAAATCCTCGGGACGCTGCTTGCGCGGAAGGTTGAGATCGACGGGACGTTGTTCGAAAGGCACTCCGATCAGCGTCAGCGCGAGCGCGACTTTGTAGCTGTGTCCGGATTCGCGGTGGCAGTAGAGGATGGTCGACATAGCTCGACGCAAATTCGGAGTCTGAGGATTCAGCGCCAGATGAGTTCTGGAACGTTGAACAGAACATGGACGATTATTGCCGGAATCAGGCTGCCGCTGCGGCGCCGCAGTTCACCTGCGACAAGGCCGAGCACGATGGCGCCACCGAATACGACCGATCCGCTACCAAGATGGGCGATTCCGAACAAGGCTGACGTGAACAGCACTGCCACCGAGATCGGACCACCTAAACGCACCATCGCCATCCAGCGCTGCTCAACGAACGACTGGAGCAAGCCGCGAAAGATGACTTCCTCCTGGATCGGCGACCCGACGCCGAAATACAACGCAAGCATCCACAACGGAAAATCCGATGTATCAAGCGGCGCCTTCGCAGGAAACATGTGGGCAAGGGAGCCGACGACCACCGCCAACGGCAGTCCGAGCAGGATCGCCAGGCCGATGTAGCGCGCTGCCGGAAGCCTGAAACCGAATGCTCCAAACTTTTCCGCGCATCGCGCGACCAGGGTCGCAATCAATGCCATCGCAATCAGCAGGCTTACGCCGATGATCAGCGGCACGGCAATGCGCGGCGTCGGCCGAATCATCGATACCGCAATGAATGCCGGCACATAGACGGCAAGAAACAGGCCGAATGCGATGCCGACGGTTTGCAGCTTGCGCGTCTTCG
>DASYJJ010000219.1:0-3415 GCA_035996605.1 Rhodanobacteraceae bacterium | reverse complement strand
CGCACGCGGGAGAGGGGACGCGTTGTAAGGTGCATCCGCATGTCAAGCTGTGACTGCCTGCTTCGCCGAGGCACAATCGCCGCTCGATTCCGCGCCCGCCGATGAGCCTCAATCCCCAACAACGCGCCGCCGTCGAATATTGCGATGGCCCCCTGCTCGTCCTCGCCGGTGCGGGCTCGGGCAAGACGCGCGTGATCGTCGAAAAGATCGCGCATCTGATCCGCCATCGTCATCTGTCGGCGTCGAAGATCGCCGCGATCACGTTCACCAACAAAGCCGCGCGCGAGATGCGCGATCGTGTCGGCCGTCGTGTTCCGGCGGCGTCCGCCGAAGGCTTGACCGTGTGCACGTTCCACGCGCTCGGGCTCAAGTTCCTGCATCTTGAGCACGCGCGGGCCGGTCTGCGTCGCAATTTTTCCGTGTTCGACGCCGACGACAGCCAGGCGATCCTGAAGGACCTTCTGCCCAAAGGCATCAAGCCCGATGTGTTGTTCGCGCTGCAGTCGCTGATCTCGCGCGCGAAAAACGAAGGCTTGTCGCCGGATCAGGCCGCCACACGCGCGACGAGCGGACGCGAGCACGAAGCCGCGGAGCTTTACGCGGACTACCAGCAGCGGATGGCAGCGTTCAACGCGGTCGATTTCGACGATCTGATCCGGCTTCCCGTGGCCGTGCTCGACACCGAAGCCGATGCGCGCGCTGCGTGGCGCGAGCGCATCCGACACCTGCTCGTGGACGAATGCCAGGACACCAACGGCGCGCAGTATCGGATGTTGAAACTTCTCGCCGGCGAGCGCGGCATGTTCACCGCGGTCGGTGACGACGATCAAGCCATCTACACATGGCGCGGCGCGAATCCCGAGAATCTTTCCGAGCTCTCGCGCGACTATCCCGAGCTCAAGGTCATCAAGCTCGAGCAGAATTACCGGTGCCCGAAACGCGTGCTGCGCGCTGCGAACGCATTGATCGCGAACAATGCGCATCTGTTCGACAAGAAACTCTGGAGCGAGCAGGACGAAGGCGCGCCGCTGCGCATCGTCGAGTGCCGCGACGACGAGCACGAGGCCGAATGCGCCGCGTCCGCCATCTCGCATCTGGCGGAAAAGCACAAGGCACGCTGGCACGAGTTCGCGGTGCTGTATCGCGGCAATCATCAGTCGCGGCCGCTTGAAAAAGCGCTGCGCATGGCGCGCGTTCCCTACCACGTGACCGGCGGCACCGCATTTCTTGATCGCGCGGAGGTCAAGGATCTGATCGCGTATCTGCGCCTGATCAACAACGCCGACGACGACGCGGCGTTCTTGCGCGTGGTCAACACGCCGCGACGCGACATTGGCGCGACGACGCTCGAAAAACTCGGCGCACTCGCCGGCACGCGACATGTTTCGTTGCTTCGCGCGGCGCAGAGCGATGCGGTGCTTGCGGAACTTCCGCCACGTGCCGCGACCTCGCTCGGTGCATTCGCAGGGCTGATTCGTCAGCTCGCCGCGCGCGCCGAGCACACCGCAACCGCCGATCTCGTCGAGGAGCTCAACCGTCGCATCGGCTACGAAAATCACGTCGCCGCGCAGGTCAAGGAACCCGCGCTCCGCGAGAGGCGTCTCGGCAATCTGAAGGAGCTTTCCGAATGGTTGCGCGCGATGCAGAAGGAAGGCGGCGCGGGCGATCTCGCCGCGCAGCTCGCGCTGCTTGCGTACGGCGACCGGGACGAGCCGGGCAATGCGGTCCGCCTGATGACGCTGCATTCGGCGAAGGGTCTCGAGTTTCGCTTCGTCACGATCGTCGGACTCGAGGAAGGTTCGCTGCCGCACGAAGGGAGTCTCGCCGAAGGTCGCGTCGAGGAAGAACGCCGGCTGATGTATGTCGGCATCACGCGTGCGAAGGAGCAGGTGGCGCTGATGTATGCGACGCGCACGCGGCGTTATGGCGAAATCGTTGCCAACGAGCCGAGCCGGTTTCTCAAGGAATTGCCCGCGGAGGACGTTCATTGGTCGGGCCGCGATGCCGAGCGCGACGCAGTGCATCGCGAGGAGCTCGCGTCCTCGCACATGGCGCGGCTGGCGAGTTTGCTTGCGGACTGACATTGCGGCCATTCGCGTGCAGGAAACTTCCTTCCTCCGCTTGCGGGAATGGCTTGGGTGAGGGCGCAGAAACTCCCGCTCGCGGGAGAGGGTTGGGGTGAGGCCAAGTTGGCTCAGGATTGCAACGTCGCATGCGTGCAAGCTACAAGCGCTTCACTCCGACTTCCCTCACCCGCTCTTCGCGCGGCCTTTCCCGCGGAGCGGGAGAGGCGAAGGTTTGCGCCGATAAACTTTCATAGGAACCAGATCATGCGAACCGCACTCGTCCGAATCGCGCTCTGCATGGCGCTCGCCGGGTGCGCGAACGCGCCTGAAAAACACGCCGCCCCGCCAGCGCCGATGGCCGCACCGGCGCCGGTACCACCGCCGAGCGGCCCGGAGCCCAACGACAATCTCAATGCCGTCGCGTGGACGCAGACCGCGATCGAGCACGATCTCGTCTATCGCGAAGTATTCCGCGTCGCCGGCGAAAAGCTGCGCATCGCGCTCAAGGACGCGCACTGGGACGCGCTTTCAAAAAGCGAGCGCAAGCAGCCGCTGTCGCCGAAGCTGAAACCCGCCGTGATCCTCGACATCGACGAAACCGTGCTCGACAACTCGCCGTATCAGGCGCGGCTCATCGAACAGCGCAAGGAGTTCGACGAATACAGCTGGTCGGACTGGTGTCGCGAGAAACGCGCCAAAGCGCTGCCCGGCGCACTCGCATTCGCCGAGGATGCGGCGAAAAGGGGCGTGATCGTGTTCTACCTTTCCAATCGCGCGCAGGATTTGAATGAGGCGACTCTGCAGAACCTCCGTTCCGAAGGCTTTCCGATCGCCGAGAACGAACCCGTATTTCTTGGACTTGGCACCGCCGTCGAAGGCTGCGAGCAGAACGGCACTGAGAAAGGTTGCCGACGCGAACTGATCGGCCGCACGCATCGGGTGCTGATGCAGCTCGGCGATCAGATTGGTGATTTCGTCGATGTGCTTTCGAACACGCCCGATGGACGGCGCGAGGCGATGGAGCCGTATTCCGGCTGGATCGGCGAGCGCTGGTTCGTGCTGCCGAACCCGACGTACGGGTCCTGGGAGCCGTCCTTGTTCAACAACGACTGGACCTGGCCGGCAGGCCTCAGGCGCAAGGCCAAGGTCGAATCATTGCGTCCGGAATAGTTTAATAATATTATATTTATCATGTATTTATGGCATTACATATAAGGTATTGCATTAGTAAAGTGGGCTAAGTATGATGAATACACATCGATTTTGTGACGATAACAAAAGCGCCCCGTTTCACCGAACAACCCCCAGAGAACGACGTACAGCTTCCCCCTCCGGCCACTGCCGGATTG
>DASYJJ010000218.1:0-15619 GCA_035996605.1 Rhodanobacteraceae bacterium | reverse complement strand
AGATTGAGCTCGCGCCCGGCCGGCCCTGCGTTCAGCGCGCGGAACTGCTGATCGAGCGAATCGAGCCCTTCGACGAGCGGCAGCGCGAGCTCGTAGAGCGCCTGCCCTTCGCGCGTCAGCGCGACGCGCCGGCGGCGTCGCTCGACGAGGCGCGCGCCGAGCTCCTTCTCGAGCGCCGAGAGCTGCAAGCTCACCGATGGCTGCGAGAGGAACAGCGCCTCGGCCGCGCGCGACAGCGTGCCGAGCTTGGCGATCATGCAGAACGCGCGCAGCTGTTTGAGACGACTGCCCTTGTAGTAGAAACGTCCAGGAGAGCCCGGAATTTCGCGGGGCGGGCGGGATGTAGGGGCTCTAGTGCGCATCGCTTCAGCCAAAAAAGGGCCGTTCAGGCGTCAGTAACTGCAGATGCATCAGTATGTTACACAATATTTGACGTTGTCAATTTGTTGCATTGAAACATGTGCTTTGTCAAATATCAGCCGCACGCCTAGTCTTCTGATCCCCGACAGGGAACGTTCTTCATGGCTACACCCGTTTCCAACTTGCCTGCGCACGTGGCAGAGATCAGCGCGCCGCTGACGGCGGCGCATCGCGAGATCCTCTGCCAACCCGCCCGCGAGTTTCTCACCGACCTGCACCATCGATTCGACGGCCGTCGCCTCGCGTTGCTGCGTGCGCGCGACGAGCGGCAGGCGCGGTACGACGCGGGCGATCTGCCCGATTTCGCAAGCGAGACGGCAACCATCCGCGATGCCGATTGGCGCGTCGCTGCCATTCCTGAGGCATTGCAGGACCGGCGCATCGAGATCACGGGTCCGGTCGATCGAAAGATGATCATCAACGCGCTCAATTCCGGCGCGAAGGTTTTCATGGCGGATTTCGAGGACTCGACTGCGCCGACGTTCGAGGGGCTGATCGACGGCCAGCTCAATCTTCGCGATGCGGTGGCCGGCGCTATCGACTACACATCGCCCGAAGGCAAGCACTACGTCGTTAAGCCCGATCCCGCAGTGCTGATGGTGCGTCCGCGCGGCTGGCATCTGCCGGAAAAACATTTCGTGATCGACGGCGAGCCGATGTCCGGTGCGTTGTTCGATCTCGGCCTTTTCGTTTTCCACAATGCGCGCGCGCTGCACGCACGCGACCGCGGTCCTTATTTCTATCTGCCGAAAATGCAGAACCACCGCGAAGCCGCGCTGTGGAACGACGTGCTCGGCCATATAGAAGTGACGCTCGCGCTGCCGCCGGGCACGATCAAGGTCACGGTCCTGATCGAGACGCTGCCCGCGGTTTTCGAGATGGATGAAATCATGTGGGCGCTGCGCACGCGCATCACCGGACTCAATTGCGGGCGCTGGGATTACATCTTCTCGTACATCAAGACGCTGCGCGCACATCGCGATCGCGTGTTGCCCGAGCGCGGCCAGGTCTCGATGACGGTGCCATTCCTGAAGGCGTATTCGGAACTCCTGATCAAGACCTGCCACCGTCGCGGTGCGTTCGCGATGGGCGGCATGGCCGCGCAGATTCCGATCAACAACGATCCGGCCGCGAACGAAGCTGCGCTCGCGAAAGTGCGCGCGGACAAGCTGCGCGAAGTGACCGCAGGACACGACGGCACCTGGGTCGCACATCCGGCGCTCGTGCCGATCGCGCGCGAAATATTCGATGCGCACATGCCGACGCCAAATCAGTTGCACGTGCTGCGCGCGGATGTGCAGGCGACGCGCGACGAATTGCTCGCGCCGAGCGCCGGCACGATCACCCGCGCCGGATTCGAAGGCAACGTCGAAGTCTGCCTGCGCTACCTCGCGGCGTGGCTCGACGGTCTCGGCTGCGTGCCGATCCATCACCTGATGGAAGACGCGGCGACAGCAGAGATATCGCGCACGCAAATCTGGCAATGGCTGCACGTCGGCGGTCTGACTTTCGCCGATGGCAATGCTCCGATCGATTTTCCGCTGTTCGATGCGACGCTCGCGACGGTGCGCCTGCGGCTTGCCGCGTCGCCGATGCCGGGCGAGACACGCGTCGCGCCTGCAGCCGAACTGCTCGGCGAGCTCACGCACGCGCCGACGCTCGCTGATTTCCTCTCGCTCGCCGCGTATCCCGAGTTGCCCTGATCCGCAAAATCACTACATACGATGAGACCCGCCATGAAGAATTCGTTGCCGAGCGTCGATGCGATCAAGCTGGACTGGACCAACAATCCGCGCTGGAGCGGCGTGCGGCGCAACTACACCGCCGAAGATGTCGTGCGCCTTCGCGGCACCGTGCATGTGGAGCACTCGCTCGCGCGCATCGGCGCCGAAAAACTCTGGAGCTACCTGCACAAGGAACCGTTCGTAAGCGCGCTCGGCGCGCTGACCGGCAACCAGGCGATGCAGCAGGTCAAAGCAGGGTTGAAGGCGATTTATCTGTCGGGCTGGCAGGTCGCCGCCGACGCGAACGTCGCCGGCGAGATGTATCCGGATCAATCGCTTTACCCGGCGAATTCGGTGCCGCTCGTCGTCAAGCGCATCAACAACGCGCTGCTGCGCGCGGACCAGTTGAATCACGCCGAAGGCAACGACAGCATTGACTATCTGCAGCCGATTCTCGCGGACGCCGAAGCCGGTTTCGGCGGCGTGCTCAACGCGTTCGAGCTGATGAAGGCGATGATCGAGGCGGGCGCCGCGGGCGTGCATTTCGAAGATCAGCTCGCGTCGGTCAAGAAGTGCGGCCACATGGGCGGCAAGGTTTTGGTGCCGACGCGCGAAGCGGTCGAAAAACTCAACGCGGCGCGACTCGCCGCCGACGTGTGCGGTGTGCCGACGATTCTCGTCGCGCGAACGGATGCCGAAGCGGCCGATTTATTGACCAACGATGTCGACGACAACGACAAGCCGTTCTGCACCGGTGAGCGCACCGTCGAAGGATTCTTCAAGACAAAAAAGGGACTCGACCAGGCCGTCAGCCGCGGTCTTGCCTACGCGCCGTACGCCGATCTCGTCTGGTGCGAAACGGGCAAGCCCGATCTCGAATTCGCGCGCAAGTTCGCCGAAGCGATCCATTTAAAATATCCGGGCAAGCTGCTCGCCTACAACTGCTCGCCTTCGTTCAACTGGAAGAAGAATCTCGACGACGCGACGATCGCGAAATTCCAGAAGGAAATCGCAAGCTACGGCTACAAGTTCCAGTTCATCACGCTCGCGGGATTCCACGCGCTCAACTATTCGATGTTCGATCTCGCCTGGCACTACGCGCGCAATCAGATGAGCGCGTTCGTCGAGCTGCAGGAAAAGGAATTCGCCGCCGCCGATCGCGGCTTCACCGCGGTCAAGCATCAGCGCGAAGTCGGCACTGGTTATTTCGATGCGGTGACGCAGGCGATCCAGCAAGGACAATCGTCGACGACGGCTCTCAAGGGATCAACCGAGGAAGATCAGTTCCACGCGAGGAAGACGCCACACGCAGCTTGATGCGAGGAAGCAGCGGTGCGGCGGATGCGCAGTCCGCCGGCACCGAAACGGGGTTGGGGAGGAGTGAGCCCGGGCTGGGGGGTGTAGGGGCTTCCGGGCCTTGCGTTTCGATGCCGGCGCTGCGCGGAACGCCGGAATGAGACGGCGTCCTGTCTCCAAGGACGGGGGCGGGGGAGTTTCCGTCGCATCATCCACGTAGACGTTCGTAGATTAGTCGAGGGCGCCTTCGCCTCGCGTCGCGAAACGATTCGCTTCGTCGCACGCGCCGCACGACTTGCGGATTTGCGCGTTCGGATCGGAAAAACGTTTCGGAAAATCACAACGCCGAATTGCGTGATCGGGCAAATCGAAACCGGGGTCGCGTATCGATATCAGTGGGGCACAGCCGATTCGACACGCATCGGGAAAAGACCCGGCCGATCCCAACGGTACGCCAACCGCGCACGAGCTATGTTCGCCTGAGAACGGCTTTGACTTCCGTCGCCGTCGGTCGGCATGGCCGGCCAGCGACAATAGTGCTCGAGAGTCGCTCGCGACGCCCGATCTTGCCCCCGAGCGGCGCGTCCGCGTACCGGAATACCTCGTCAACCGATGCTGCAACGGCTGCGATGCTAAGCCGCCGGGTCGCGGCTTGCCACTGAAATGTAAGACTTTTCCTACATCCAGCGGCGGCTTCGGCGGATGAGCACGAAGGGCACATACGCTACCATGCCAAATCGACGGGCCCGGGAGGTTCGTAAGTGTCAGCGATCGACGCAGAACGGGTAGGACCGGGCGGCGCAACTGTCGCCGTCGGGCGCGCGCGCGCGATCCTGCTGCCACGGGAGCTTTCCGACGAGGAATACGCGCTGTTTTCGCGCGTTGGCCGGCGTCGCGAGCTCAAGTCCGGCGAGGTCATTTTCAGTCGAGGTGAGCTCGGCCGCAGCATGTTCATCGTCGAAGCGGGGCAGATCCAGCTCGAATTCGGCGACGGCATGCCCGACAAGCTTATCGGCGCCCGCGAATTCTTCGGCGAGCTCGCGCTCTTCATCGGCAACCATGCGCGCGTCGCCAATGCGATCGCGGTCGCACCGAGCGCGCTGATCGTCGTCGAGCATCACGCGTTCGACCAGCTCATCGTCACCGAACCGCGTCTCCTGGCCCAGTTCATGCGCCGCTCGTTTTCGTATCTCGTTGCCAGCGAGCAGCAGTTGATCCAGAGCCTCAAGCGGCGCAACGAAGACCTGATGGTCACGCTCGATTCCTTGCGCCACACGCAGACGCAGCTTTCCACCGCGCAGCGCCTGGTGCAGACCGACGAGCTCACCGGCCTTTGCAACCGGCGCGGGCTCTACATGTTTCTCGAGCGTCTGGACGAGCAGCGCCTTCCCGGAACGGTGCTCGGCCTCCTGCTCGTCGATCTCGACCGCTTCAAGCAGATCAACGATCACTGCGGGCATCTCATCGGGGATCAGGTGCTGCGCGCGATCGCCGAGGAAGTGCAGAACGCCGCATCGCCTTGCGATCTGCCGTGCCGTCTCGGCGGCGACGAATTCGCATTGCTGATGCAAGTGACCGGCATCGAGGAATTGCGTGCGCGTGCGACCCAGATCATCGGCGCGGTGCGCGCGTTGCGGTTCCCCGCATGCACCGAAGATACGCTGCTGGTCGCGGTCAGCGTCGGGGGCAGTCTGTGCGTGCCGGGTGCCGATTGGGCCGTCTGGTACAGCGACGCGGATTGCGCGCTATACGAAGCCAAAGGCATCGGTGGCGACGGTTACCGCGTGGTCGAAGGAGCCGGAGCGCCCGTCGCTCCGGCGTGACGCCATGCAAACCGCCTCACGGACGTTTTCATCGCCAGGCCGGCATATCCGAGAAGCGGGTAACGGCGCCTGCGCGACCAACGGCTCGATAAACCGCCGGAACACGCGGCCGTGAACGCAATCCTGCACGCGCAGACTCCGAACATCGAGCCGCGGCACGATCAACCCGTCGCGCTGCTGCGCACGCTCGTGCTTTGCGATCTCGCGGACTCCACCGCGCTCGTCGAACGCCTCGGCGATCTTCACGCTGCCGAGCTTTTCCGCAAACACGATCGTCTCGCGCGCGCTCTGGTGCACCAGCACGGCGGCCGCGAGATCGACAAGACCGATGGGTTTCTGATGATGTTCGACCGCCCGATCGCGGCGGTCGCGTTCGCGCTTGCCTACCAAAGAAGCTTGCGCCAGCTCGACGACCTGGCCACCAAGGTGCACCTGCGCGCGCGGGTCGGCATCCATGTCGGCGACGTCATCGCCTGGGACAACGCGCCCGAAGACATTGCCAAGGGCGCCAAGCCGTTCGAAGTCGAAGGTCTGGTCAAGCCGATCACTTCGCGACTGATGGGCCTCGCACTGCCCGGGCAGATCCTGCTGTCGGGTGTCGCTTATCAACTTGCGCATCGCGCGCAGGAAGAGCTTGGTGACCAGGCCACGACCGCGCTCTGGCGCACGCACGGCCGTTATCGGTTCAAGGGCCTGCCGGATCCCATCGCGGTCTTCGAGGTTGGCGAGCAGGACATCGCACCGCTGAAAGCGCCGCCGTGGTCCGGCAAAGCGCATCGCGAAGTGCCGTTCTGGCGCCGCCCGGCGACGATGGCGATCGAGATCGCACTGGTGATGCTGCTCGGCGCGCTGCCGCTCTGGTATCTGCTGCGGCCCGAACCCGCGATTGCATTTGCCAAACGCGATTGGGTCGTCGTCGGCAACCTGACCAACCTGACCGGCGAGACCACCTTCGACGAATCCGTCGAAACCGCGTTCCGCATCGGCCTTGAGCAGTCGCGCTACGTCAACGTGCTCTCCGATCTCAAGACGCGCGAGACCGTCAAGCTGATGCAACGCGATCCGGAGAAGACCACCGTCGATCGCACCATCGGCTCGGAAGTCGCGATCCGCGACGGCGCACGCGCGCTGATCCTGCCAACCGTTGCAGAAATCGGCGGCCGGGTGCGCGTCACCGCGGAGGTCATCGATCCGCAGACGCAGACGACGGTGTGGTCCGAGTCCGCCGACGGCGCCGGCGCCGAATCGGTGCTGCCGTCGCTGGACAAGGTCAACCAGCAACTCCGCGTGCGGCTCGGCGAAGCGCTGGCGACGGTTTCGAGCGAATCGCAGCCGCTCGAGAAGGTCGCAACCAAGAATCTCGACGCGCTCCGGGCGTATTCGCTCGGCCAGCGCGCGTATGACAGAAACCGCATGAAGGAGAGCATGGCTCTCTACGAGCAAGCCGTGAAGCTCGATCCGACGTTCGCGCTTGCGCAGGTCGCGCTCGGCAAGGTCTATGTCGCGACCAACCAGAGCGCGAACGCGATCAAGGCGATCGAAACGGCGCACAGTCTTCGCGATCGGATCTCACCACGCGATGGCCTGTACCTGGATGCGTGGCAGGCAACCCTTGTCGGTACACCGCGCGAGGCGCTCGGCAAGTGGGCATTGCTGACGCAGCTCTATCCCGACTTCTTCTCCGGGCAGAGCCTCTACGCGTACCACACGTGGGAGTTCGCCAATCAGTTCCCTGCCGCTATCGAAGCCGCCGAAAAGGCCAGCTCTCCGAAGAATACCAACTCGATAAACAACGAGGTGCTGCTCGGATCGCTTTACCTCGGCATGGAGGATTACCCGAAGGCGCTGCAGCATTTCGGGAGCGCGCAGGCCGCCGGACTTGTATGGACATCGGACTACGCGGTCGTCTACGCGGCGCAGAAACAATTCGACAAGGCCGACGAATCGGTCGGACGCAGCGAACATTCGGGCATCGCCAGCCGCGATCTCAACGCTTACGTGACGGAAATCGCGATCGCGGTGGATCGTGGCGACTGGCCGCATGTGGTTTCGACGCTCGATGCGGCGAACAAGGCGGCGGCCGAAGTCGACGCGTCGCTGGCGCGGCGTTTTCGCGCGATCGACGTAAGCCTGCGATCGATTTCCGATTCCGAGTCGACGCAAGCAGCGACACTCGGCGCGTACATCGCGGCATCGCAGAAAACCTTGAGTGGAGAAGCCGAAGACGCGTCGGATATCCGGCTGGAGCTCGCCACGGTGGCTTATCTCGCGGCGAAACGCGGCGACGTCAAGCAGGCCAGTGACGCACTCTCGGTCGCGAAGGAAGGTGCGCGCGCCGGTGACTACCCGATGCTCGACAAGATGTCAGCGGTCGCGGAAGCCGAGCGGACTCGCGCGTCCGGCAAAGCCGACGACGCCGTTGCAGCGCTGAAACCACTGGTCGATGGCAATGAGCTGCTCCTCACGCACGTTGCGTTGTCCGACGCCTACATGAGCGCGGGCCACTACGCCGACGCAATCCGCGAGGCGAAATGGGTTTCGAGCCATCGGGGACGCGCTTACGCTGAATTCAATCAGGAATTGACCGCGTTCAACGTCGCGCAAACCAACCTCGCGCTGCTGCGCGCCGCCGAAGCCGCGCAGGCATCGGGAGACAAGAACGCGTCGCGCCAGTCGCTGGACGCGTTCTTGAAAGCGTGGCCCGAGAAATCACAGCCGGCCGCGCTGTTCTCGCGTGTTACGAAGCTTGAAAAGGCGTTTTGACGCCGGACGGCGGTGTCGTCGATGAACCGACCGCGAGCTTCAACGTCGGCGGCGTGTGGCAAAGACAGACCACCGCCGTGTTATCGATCACCTGATACAACGCCGTCTGGAAGATCAGCTTCGAGGCGAGACGTATGTTCTTGTAGTCGGGCGGCAAGTTGCCGATATCGCCGTCGGGAACTCCAATGGCGCGCAATGCCTTGGCAGGATCGGCTTCGAACGCCGCGCGATAAGCGTCGTCGTCCGCCAGCTTGCGCAGCAGGACCAAAGCATAATCCTTGAGTAAGACCGAATCCGTCGAATCAGTTGCCATGTGAATCCCCCTGCGGTTTCGAAGAACGGCCTCGTTCTTCGGATCTGTAGCCTGTGCCGACTGGTACTGCGGCGCGCTTCTTCTGGGCGTTCATTTAAAGTGTAGCCGCTGTGGGCTGGCAGCGGCTACAGCGGACCGAGCAGGCGGTCACAGTGCCGGCGGATTAGCCCAGAAAAACGGCAGGGCCCCCACCGTTTCTTTACAGATGAACAGCTGCCGCTGACTTTCGCGGGGTCCCTTGCCGGCAGGCTTCAAATGTCGCGCCGTTTCGCCGGAGCCCTTGTCGGGGCCGCCCACTTTCTGCAACCTGATCCGAGAAGCTGACAGTGGGTCGGTCAACACAGCGAAGGGCGCCCAGATGAGTTCTGCACAGGCAAGGCTGCGCCGCTGCTCGGTTCTCTTCTTCGAACCGCGAGAAAAACTCATATTCGATTTGGCGGCCCTTGCATCCGGCGGCAGCGGTCTTCGCAAAGTCGTCGAATGGATCGCGTTCGCTCCGAATGCCGACGCGGAAATCGCCGTCACCGTCGAGGGAATCGCCATCCTCGGCTCCGTGTCGCCCTCGGAATGGACCGATGCGGACGAGTTGTCGTCGGCTCATTCGCGCGCATCGATCGAATCTCTCATCGAAAAAAAGCTCCTCATCACCGAAGCTTCCGAATCCGATCACCGCGACGGTCTGCTGCGCGATGCGCATTGGCGAGGCGCATCGGCGGTAATGCACTACGCGTCGCGATGGCGCGGCGTCGATACGGAGCTCAACGAAAAACGATTCACGGAAATAGCGACCGGCACGCTGCTCGATCATCTCGGACCGCCGCCGCCGGTCGTGCGCGAACGCATCGAGGCGAAAAGCCGAATTCGTCTGCCGCACGCAGACGCGACGCCGCTCGATGCGCTGCTGGAGCGCCGCGTCACCTGCCGCAACTATGATATTTCGCGCGCATTGACGCAGGCGCAATTCGCCGCGGTGCTGCATCGCACCTACGGCGCGCGTGCCGTGGACGATTTCGCACCGGGCGTCAAACTTCTGAAGAAAGGCGTGCCCAGCGCAGGCGGACTGCATCCAACCGAGGCCTACCTGTTGGTGCAGCGCGTCGAAGGAATCGCGCCTGGCCTCTATCACTATCACCCGATCGACCACGCGCTGGAACCGATCCGATTCGTGGACGTCGACGAAGCCTCCGCGCTGGCGCGCCGTTTCGTCGCGGCGCAGTCCTATTTCGGCGACGCGCACGTGCTGGTGATTCCGGTCAGCCGTTTCCTGCGCAACTTCTGGAAATACAGAAATCACGCGAAGGCCTATCGCACGCTGATCCTCGATGTCGGGCATCTGTCGCAAACGATGTATCTCGCCGCGACCGAGCTCGGGCTCGCCGCTTTCATCACCGCTGCTGTCAACGAAATCGACATCGAAGAGGCTTTCGGCCTCGATCCGCTCGAAGAAGGACCGCTCGCGGTCACCGGCTTCGGTATCCGCGCCGCCGAACGCAGCGAAGTCGAATTCGATCCGCTGCACGCAGTCTGGAAGGAAACCTAACGCGGGATATCGTCGACGCGATCGATATCGGCCGCGAGCTCCGGCGCAGCAATCGCGGTCACTTCATCGCTTCGCGCGCGCAGCAATGCGCGGGCACCAACGTCACCGCGCAACGCGATGATTTCCTCGAACCAGTCGCGAGGCAAAATGGCCGGAACGCCGAGCACGCCGGCGTACGCGCTTGCGACGGCGCGTGCGGGCTCTGCGCGCCACGCCATGCACAGCGCATCGAGATGATCCACCGTCAATGCCGGCTGATCGGTCAGCACGATGAGCGCGCCAGCACAAAGCGCATCCAGCGAAAGCAAACCGGCGCGTAGCGACGCCGCCATTCCGCTATCGGCATCCCGCAGGCGCAGCACACGCACGTCGAGGCCCTCCAGCACTGAGCCGATGCGCTCGGCGTCATGGCCGAGTACGACCACGCAATCCTCGGGCTCTGTCGCCAGCACGCGTCGCGTCACGCGACGCAACAACGGCTCACCGTCAATGTCGATGAGCTGCTTGGCCCGCCCGAGCCGCGTCGACGCGCCCGCCGCCAGCACGATCGCGCCGTGCGCGGGGGTCAGGCATCGTTGCGGTGTCATACCTGAACCGCGATTCGTCGGATTCTTCCCCTCTCCCGCGTGCGGGAGAGGGTAGGGAGAGGGACGGCCTCAATCGTAATGTGCATCGTGCGTCAGGTAATGCTGAAGCTGCGCCACGATCGCGAGTGCGATCGCCTCGGGTCCTTCGCCGCCGAGCCGCAACCCGACGGGTGCATACAAGCGCGGCTCCAGCTGCGTCGCGGCGATGTCGCCGATCTCGGTCAGGAGCGCATCGCGTCGTGCCGGCGGACCGAGCAGGCCGACGTAGCCCGCACTGCTTTCCGCGAGGCGATGCAGGCAGCGCGCGTCGAGATCGAAGTTGTGGTTCATGACCAGCACGGCGTCGAAATGGCGTGCGCCGATAAGCTCGCTGACCATTTCCGCGCCGCCCGCATGGCGCGAGTCGACGCCGACGCAATCGGCGTGTGCGGTCCAGCGCTCGCGACGCTCCAGGACTTCGACGTACCAGCCCATCATCCGCGCGAGTGCAGCCAGCGGTCGCGTTTCGGGACCCGCGCCGAGCAGCAGCACGCGCGGCGGCGGCGGCAGTGCAATCGCGACGCGTTCGACAAAACTCTGCGTGCCGGAAGCAGAACGGCCGTCGGGACCGAAGCGGTGCACGTGCGAACCGACGCGCGCTTCGCCGCAACCGATGCGATCGCTCGCTGTCGCGAGCACGAGTTTGAGCCACGCACTGCGCGCGCACGCGTCGACGAGCGCGCTGCGCAACGGTGCGTCGTCAGCGGGCAGCGGCATCAGCAGAACATTCATTTCACCGCTGCAGCCGACGCCCGATCCGAACACGCGATCGTCTTCGCCGTTGGTGTCGAAGCGCGCCATCACAGCGGTGCCTCCGGTGATCACGTTGCGCGCGTGTTCTTCGACTTCGCTTTCAAGGCATCCACCAGAGAGCGCACCGGCGCGCATGCCGGTTCCATCGAGCAGGATCAACGCGCCGCGCTTTCGATAAGTCGATCCATTGGTGTCGACCACGACGCCGACGACACAGGGAACACCCGCGGCCGAGAGCTCGGCGGCAGTCTCGCCGACCGCGCGCACCCCACCGGCCGAACTGGCGGCGGTGTTGGAACGCACGGCGAGATTGATCGGTAGATCGCCCATCGAACCGGCCCTGGGATTGGCCATAGTAAATGAGGCGGGGTGAAGCGCGCATGGAATCCGAGACGGCAAACGGAAACCGTGCGCCGCGTCTCGCACGGCCCACAGACGATCAATCGCGGAATAGTCTTCGCGCAATAAAGTCCGAAAAACGCGACCTGGGCACGCCGGCTCGGCGAGCGAGCGCGCCGCGAACGCCCTCGATCTTGAGTCCGACCTTGGCGACGCGGTCCTCGTCGAGTTCGCGGGCGATCAGCGTCACGGGGCCGAGGCGGACACGGTCTCCGACTTCAGCGGTATGTTCGTACTGGCGCGCGAAATGCTCGCCCAGCGTCAGGTTCGCGTCGCGCGCTCGGATCGGCAATGCATAGAAGGAAGCGATATCGCCGAGCCGCACCTTCGCGGAAAAGCTGAACTCGCCGAACAGTTCGCGCTCGGCTTCGCGTGCCTCGTCCGGGGGCGCGAAAAGCCAGTCGAGACGGTAGACGCGCCCGGGCGGAGCGAGCAGGTAAACATAGTCGCCCGCCGCGAACGCGCCGGAGGCATCCGCCATCAGGATTTCTCCGCCGCGCACGACCATCGCGAGCTTGGCCCAGCCCGGCAACGCGGCGTGGCCGAGAATCGCGGCTTGCGGCGCTACCGGATAACCGACCAGCTCGCGCTCCAGCGATCCAGGCAGATCCACCTCGACGCGGCGCACGGCGCGATCGCGATGCGGCAGCGCGACATCGAGGACACGCGCGGCAAGCCCGAGCGTCCAGCCTTGCACGAGCAGCGAAGCGAGCACGACAACGAAGGCGACGTTGAAGATCAGCGCCGCCTGCGGCAGACGCATCAGCATCGGGATCGAAGCGAGGAAGATGCCGACCGCGCCGCGCAGTCCGACCCAGGCGACGAAAGCGATCTCGCGCTTGCCGTAACGGAACGGCGCGAGGCAGATCCCGACCGCGAGCGGCCGTCCGATCAGCATCAGGAACGCGGCGAGACCCAGCGCCGGCCAGAGCGTGTGGCCGAGCGCATGCGGCGTCGCGAGGAGTCCAAGCACCAGGAACATCGCGATCTGGCACAGCCACGTTCCCGCATCCAGCACGGAAAGAAGCTGCACGAATCCCGGCACGTGACGATTGCCAACGACGACGCCAGCGATGTACACGGCGAGAAACGCGCTGCCATGCAGCGCACCGACCACGCCAAAAACGAAAATCGCACCGGCAATGAGGAACAACGCCGCGAGGCCTCCGGAAAGCGGCAACTTGCGCATCGCCGCTGCGATTGCAATGCCGCCCGCGACACCAGCGAGGCCACCAACGCCAAATTGCAGCGCAAGCTCGCGCACGAGCGCGAGGCCGGCAAGATTCTGCGGTGTCGCCAGATAGGTCGCCAGCAGCGTCGTCAGCAATACGGCGACAGGATCGTTCGCGCTCGACTCGATTTCGAGCGTCGCGCCGATGCGCGAGCGGAGCTGCAGTCCGCCCGCGCGCAAAAGGAAAAACACCGCAGCCGCGTCGGTCGATGCCACGACCGAGCCGAGCAGCAGCGAAGCGATGGTCCCGAGACCCAGCAGCCAGTGCGCGGCCGCGCCGGTCAGTGCGGCCGTGATGACGACGCCGAGCGTCGCCAGCAGCAGCGTCGGCGCTAGCACGCCGCGGAATGCTTCGCGGCGCGTGCGCAGACCGCCGTCGAACAGGATCACTGCGAGCGCGAACGAGCCCAGACGATAGGTAAGCTCGTAGTCGTCAAAACGGATGCCGCCCGGGCCATCGACTCCGGCGAGCATGCCGATCACGAGGAATACCAGCAGCAACGGCGCACCGAAACGCCGCGCAAGCAGACTCGAGACGATGCCGGCCAACACCAGCGCCGCGGCGCCGCCGAGCAGCCAGTAGGTGTAGTAGATCGCGTCCATCCTCGTTGCATCATAGCGGCCGCGACGGACCGCGGTTTTCCGTCGGCGATCCAACGCGGCAAGACGCGCTGTTTCCGCTGTCGCGTTGCGGCGGGTGCCTGCAGCGCGGCCGATCAGACCGGATCGAAGCGCCGATACTGGATCGACTCGGAAAGATCGGCCGTATCGATATGCGTACGCCCGGCGAGATCGGCGATCGTGCGCGCAACGCGCAGGATGCGGTGATAGGCGCGAGCGGAAAGCCCAAGGCGCTCGATCGCGCGATCGAGCAAAGCTTGCGCTCGCGCGTCGAGTGCGCAATCGCGCTCGGCTTCGCGGTTGCCGAGTGCCGCATTGACCTTGCCCGCGCGCGCTAGCTGGCGTTCGCGTGCGTCGGCCACGCGTGCGCGCACGATCGCGCTGACTTCGCCGGGTTCGCTGGCGCGGAGCTCGGACTGCGCAACGCGCGGCATCTCGAGCTTCAGGTCGATGCGGTCGAGCAGCGGGCCGGAAACGCGCGCGCGATAGCGCACGATTGCGTCTGGCGTGCAGCGGCAACGGCCGGACGTGTCGCCCGCATACCCGCAAGGACACGGATTCATCGCTGCGATCAGCTGAAACCGCGCCGGGAACTCGGCTTGGCGCGCCGCGCGCGAAATCGCGATGCGTCCGGACTCGAGCGGCTCGCGCAACACCTCGAGCACGTGCCGATCGAACTCGGGCAATTCATCGAGGAACAGCACGCCGTGATGCGCGAGCGAAATCTCGCCGGGTCGCGGTTGCGAGCCGCCACCCACAAGTGCGACGGCAGACGCGGTGTGATGAGGCGCGCGAAATGCGCGGAGTTTCCAGGTTGCCGCGTCGATGCCGTGGCCCGCGACGGAACGCACGGCGGCGAGTTCAAGTGCTTCTTCTTCCTCGAGAGGCGGCAGGATTCCGGCAAGTCGGCTCGCCAGCATTGTCTTGCCGGTGCCTGGTGGCCCGACCAGAAGAAGATGATGCGCGCCGGCGGCGGCGATCTCGAGCGCGCGGCGAGCCTGCGCCTGGCCGCGCACGTCGGCGAGATCGGGTACGTGCGCGATCGCGTGTTGTCCAACGCATTCGATCGGCTGCGCGCGCGGTAGCTCGCAACGACCGGCCAGATGCGCACACACCGCCAGCAGCGAATCGGCGATGCGCACGTCGGCATCGCGTGCGAGCGCAGCCTCGTTGCCGTTGCCGCGTGGGACGACCATGCGGCGACCCGCCTGCGCAGCGTGCAACACCGCCGGCAGCACGCCGTGCACGGATCGGAGCTCACCCGAGAGCGCGAGCTCGCCGATGAATTCGTGCGCGGCGAGCGCATCGCGCGGGATGCAGCCGTTCGCAGCCAGGATGCCGAGTGCGATCGGAAGATCGAAGCGGCCGCCGTCCTTGGGCAGATCGGCCGGCGCGAGATTGACGGTGATCTTGCGCTGCGGATAGTCGAGCTGCGCGTTGAGGATCGCCGCGCGCACGCGATCGCGCGCTTCCTTCACCGCGGTTTCTGGCAAGCCGACGATCGATGTTCCAGGAAGACCACCCGAAAGGTGAACTTCGCAGGTGACCAGCGGCGCAGCCACGCCGTCCTGCGCGCGACTGTAGACGACGGCGAGACTCATCAGGAACGTGGTACGAAAAGTCGCCCACTGCCCCGCCAGGGGTGAGCAGCGTGAGCAGCAGGCGTCCCGGGAAACCGGCGTGCAGCGATCCGCGACCTGCGTGCCGATCCGATCTCGTAGTTCGGTCGTCGCTCAGCCCGCGAAATCCGTACGTGTGCCTTACTTTCGCGGCGCGGCGGAAACCGCGCTGCCAAATCCTTTCAGTGCGATGGACGCGGTGCGGATGCGCCGATCGCGCGTTCGAGATTCGCGACCTGCTGTTCGAGCTCTTCGATTTTCTCGCGCGTGCGTAACAGCACGCAACGCTGCACGTCGAACTCTTCGCGCGTGACGAGATCGAGCTCGCGCAGCCCCGATTGCAACGCGCTGCGGAAGTTCCGGGTCAGATCGTCGCGCGCCTCTTTGAGGCCCGGTGGCACCAGCGCCGCAAGGCGTTGCGCGAGTTCGTCGATCGTTTGCACGTTGACCATGCGAGTCTCACCCCGTTGCGTGTGTGGGTCGATGCCTGC
>DASYJJ010000217.1:0-6139 GCA_035996605.1 Rhodanobacteraceae bacterium | reverse complement strand
TGCTCCGTGCGCAACGCGCGACGATCGAATCCACCGGCGTATTCTGGCTGTTGAAGCGCGCATTGACCGGCGATGCGGGCGTACCCGCCGGACTCGACGTGCGACTGCACGGCGCGTCGTTCTCCGACGAGGCGACCGATCATTTCGCGAGCGAAGGTTGGTTCGGTGCAACCAGCCTGGTGCCGTTCGAGAGTGTCGGCTGCGAACCGGTGACGACATTTTCCGCGCGCGATTACGCACGCATGGGCATCACGCCGCGCGACCGCGAAGATGAGCTTCGCTATACCTACGATGCGAGCGGCCGCGTGCTGCGCGCCGACATCGAATCAACCGCGCCGCCGTTTTCGGCGATCACGGCGCACCTCGAACTCTCGGCGTTCGAGCCGACCGCATGGTTCGGCGACGCACGCGCAGCAAACGCGCAACGTATCGAGCAGTTTTCGCTGACGTATCTGGACGGCGGCTATCTCGCCAAGCGCAATCGTTTCTGCGCACAGCTCACCGGCACCGACGCGGCCGGCTACGCGGCGCGCCATCTCGCCGCGGTCAAGGCATTCCTCGCCGCGCGCGGCGTCGTGCCCGGAGATGAAGTCTCGAAGCTGTTCGGCAAACTGGTCGAGGAGGGCGGCAGCGCGGAAATTTCGAGCCTGCCTGAGGCCACCTTCACTCCGGCCGAATTTGCCGCGCGAACGCGGGATGATGTGTTGCGCGATTTGAATGTGACGCTGCGGCACAACACGGCGCCTCCGATCCTGATGCGACTCGCTTTCACCGAGCCTCCGGAAAATGCTCCGACCGGACCCGATTCCGTCGACTCGATCGCGGCGGCGATCCCGGGCATCGACGCCGAAACGCCCGGAAGAGTGTCCATCGAAACCGCACCGACTGAAACCGTATCGATCAACACCGCACCGACCGAAGCCGCGCCGATCGAGGCCGCGGTCGAAAGCGAGCCAGCCGTGGAAACATCGATGCCGCCGCCGACCGTCGCGCTGGCTTCCCAGCCGAAGAGCACCGGCATGCCGCTGTTGTCGGCCGCCAATGCGGCGGTCGTTCCGGTCGAACCGTCCGGTCTTTCGATGGAAGTTCCGCCGGCCGACGCGGAGATCGCCAAGCCTGAACCGCCCATATCGCCCTGGACCATCATCGGCCACCCGATCGTGGACCCGCGCGAGGCAGTCGAAGCCATTCCGGCCAGCGCGCCGCCGCCGCCGCCGGATTCGATCGCAGCGCTGGTCTGGCGCGCGCCGACCATCGAGCGGCTGCCCGAGAAGTCCGCGGCTCCGTCGAGCTATGTCTCCATTCCCACCGCGACGCTCGGCGCGCACATTGGCTCACGCGTGCGGCTCATGACGGCCGGCGGCAAGCTGGTCGAGGGTCGCCTGCAGCAGATGGACGCATCCGACGTGGTGGTACTGATCCTCCGCGACGGCGGCAGCGCGCAAATGCGTATACCGCAAGCAGGTGTCCGCGACGCTATGGTTCGCCGCTCGGCAACCCCATAAATCCGGTTCGGTCGATCCAAACGTCTGTCGGGCTTTGTTCAGCCGGCGGCAAGCGTATCCTCATCGGGAGGCGCGTCCGCCGCGATTCGGCGGTCTCCCGGTACCCTTCCGCTGCGACGCTCCGCGGTTCCACCGCGTCTTCAGGTGCGACGTGACGAATCAAACCAACCTTCGCTCGAGATCCGGATTCGGTCAGGAGCTCGACCGCATCACGCTCGAGCGAGCACGCCGCGGCGATATGGACGCTTGCGCCGCGATCTACCGGCGGTTCGGCTCGGCTTGTTTCAACCTGGCGTTGCGCATTCTTGGCGAGCGCGCGGCGGCCGAAGACGTGGTGCAAGAGGTGTTCTTGAAGATGATCAATACGCTATCGGGCTTTCGCGGTGACGCTCCCTTCGGAGTGTGGCTCAAGCGCTTGACCGCGAACGCGACCATCGATGCACTCCGCGCCGGACAGCGTTTTGCCGACGAGGATCCCGAAGCGTTTTTCGCTTCGATAGCGAGCCGCGCGATCGATGCCGATGCACGCGTCGACGCGTGGTCGCTCCTGATGCGCCTGCCGCCGCGGGCACGCGCCGTGCTGGTGCTGCACGAGTTGGAAGGGTATACACACAAGGAGCTTTCCGAACTCTTCGGGCAGAGCGAGAGTTATTCGAAATCGATCCTGGCGCGCGCATTGAAACGGCTCGGCGATCCCGGCCAACCCGTCGTAACCCGCGAAGGAGAACTCGCAACATGCGCGAGCAACCTTTGAACGACGAACCACTGCATCCGGTTCTGGCGAAGCTGCCGGTGTTCACCGCCGACGCGGAGCTCTGGCCGCGCATCCTCGCCGAGCACGCGAAGCGGCAACCCGCGCGATTCCGTTACCGCTGGATCGCGATGGCGTCAGCCGCAGCAGTTGTCGCAGGCGCGATTCTGATGCTCCCGCGCAACGGTACCGAGCCGACACCGCTCGACGGCCAGCGCGAATCGCAGGCCCTCGAAAACGAATGGCGGGCGCTGGCGCCGGCACCTTCCCGACCGACCGCGGATATCGCGCGGCTTTACATGATCGACGCGGCGTTGCAGTCGGCTTACGACCGCGGCGCGCACGCCGACGAGTTGCAGCCGTTGTGGCAACAGCGCAACGAAGCGCTGCGCGGATTGATCCTGACCGCGCGCACCGACACCGTTACCCGGATTTGAAACTGCATTCCCGATTGATCAATTGCGTTTATCAAATACGTTCTAAGAGGTTCCCATGGAAATGAATATTCAATTGCGTAGAAAAACCATCGCGACCGTCGCGGCGACGCTCGTCGCGGCAGTCGGGGTCGCACAAGCTGCCGGCGAAGAGCAGGCCGTGACCGGCGTGTCCGCTGCCGCGGTGCATGCGACGGCCGGTGCGGGCCTTCCGGTCGAGCAGCGCCTGCGCGAAGAGCTGAGCGTGGTCGTGATGGATCTGATCCAGAGCGGCGCGTTCGGCACGACCTCGCCGCAGCAGATTGCGCTCGATATCGATGCGCCGGCACAGAAGGTCAGCAACCTTGGTCTCCTGGTCGACAGCAAGGGCGGCGCAGCCGAGGGCTTGCACGTGCTCGCGGTGACGCCCGGCGGCAATGCCGAGCGCATGGGCTTGCGCGCCGGCGACGTACTGGTCGCGCTCAACGGCACCTCGCTCGCTTCGGTGGAAGGCGCGGCCACGTTGCGCAACACGGTCGACACGTTGCCTGACGGCGGCCGACTCGATTTCAACGTGCGCCGCGACGGACGCACGCAGTCGATGGGCGGCGCTTCGGCCAGCATGGTCCTGCCGGCGATGCACCTCAGCATCGGCAACGGCACTGCGCTCGCTTCGAACGCGGGTGCCAACGCGGCCGCAGGTTCTCCGGCCGAAGGCTATAACGGCGCGTCGCCGGTGAACGGCGGGTCGGGCTGCGGACGCATCAGCGATTTCGATGTCGCGCCAAGCGGGCAGGGCCTGCACGAGGCGACCATCATCAGCATCGACAACAAGGCGCCCGGTCCGCACGGCTCGAAAGCGTACTTGATCAGCGCCGGCCCGCACGTGCTGAAGATCAGCGAACACATCCCGAGCCGCTATTTCTCGTTCAACGATCGGCAACGCAACGCGCAGGTCGGCGGTGGCTACAAGACGATCAATGTCGACGTCGCGCCCGACACGACCTATTTCGTCGCCGCGCACCTCAACGAAGAGCAGCGCGACAATCCGGCGCATGGCGCGTACTGGGATCCGGTGGTCTGGAAACAGGTGCCGGAATCCTGCCGCTGATCCAGCCGATGGCGTGACCGAAGATCCGGTCACGCCACGCGCGTGCCGAGCGCGCTAAGCTTCCGGCATGCTCGCGCATCCCCTGCGCCGCTTCGGCGCTTCCGTCCTTGCGGCAACGTTTTCGTTCGCGGTCGTCCGCGACACTTTCGCGATCGATCTGCCCGCGGATTTTCGTGCCGCGATCGAGCAGGGCGTCGCGAACGGGCGTTACCAGAGCGTCGCCGTCGCATTGATCGAACGCGATCAGCATGGTGAGTGGGTGTTCGGCGCAGTCGAGCCGGGAGGCGCGCAACCCGAAACCGCGGATGCGTTCGAAATCGGCTCCACGACGCGCAGCTTCACCGGCCTGCTCTTCGCCAGGGCGATTCTCGCGGGGAAAGTGCATCTCACCGATACGCTCGGCAAGCTGTTCGCCGAAGTGCGCTTCGCCGATCCGCATCTCGCCGCCGCGACGCTCGGCCAGCTCGCGATCCATCGCGCCGGTTTGCCGGCGCTGCCTTCGAATCTCTTTCCGCGCAGCGTCGAGGATCCGTATGTCCAATACGATGCGGCGGCGTTGCAGACCTATCTTTCGCATGCCCGACTCGATGCGGCCGACATCGGCGCATACCGCTATTCCGATCTCGGTGTCGCGCTGCTCGGCGAAGCCATCGCGCGCGCGTACCGGAGAGACTTTCGCAGCGTTCTCGCCAGCGAAGTTCTCGCGCCGCTCGCGTTGGCTGGAACGGGTTTCGGTTCGGTGCCGCGGCTACTCGACGGTCGCCGCGATGGCAATGCCGCGTCGCATTGGCAATATCAGTCGTTGCTGCCGGGAGCGGGATTGCGCTCGACGTTGTTCGATCTTTCGCGTTTCGCGACCGCGCAGCTCCGTCCGGACGCGAGCCCGCTGCGCGACGCGATCTTGCTCGCGCGCGAGCCGCGCGCAAACGCCGGCGGCGGCGAGACCGCGCTCGCGTGGCAGATCGTGCCCGTCGAATCGGACGGCCAGAGTTGGCCTCTGCTGTGGCAGGCTGGCGTCACCGGCGGATTCGCGAGCTTCATTGGTTTTCGCACCGACCGGCAGCGCGCGGTGATCGTGCTCGGCAACGAGAGCATCGACTTGAGCGCACTGGGTCTGGCCCTGCTTGCCGAGCGCCAGGCGCCCGCAGCTCCGCCGAAGCGCCTGGTCTTGCCTGCAGCGACCGCGCAGATCTATGACGGCCTGTATCGATTCGATACCGGCGTCGATCTCGTCGTGCGCTCGGGCTCCGGCGGCTCGACCATGCAGTTGGGCGGCCAGATTCCTCAGCCTATGTTCGCCTACGACGAAGATGCGTTCGAAATCGGTGGCGGAGGTTCCGCGCAACTTACGTTCGGACGCGACGGCACCCAAATCGTCGGCGCGACGCTGCACCGCAACGGCGCGAACGTTCGAGCGGAGCGACTGAGCGAAGGCGCGCCAGCACTCAAACGCAACACGAGCGCGTTGAGTGCGAAGGAGCTCGGGGCCTTCGCCGGCGACTATGCTCTGTCGCGAACGGTGCGCGCGCATGTCGTAACGGCGGTACCAGGTTTACGCGTGCAGCTGACGGGCACGGCGCCGACGTCCCTGCAATATTGCGCCGTCGACCGGTTCTGCGACGATGAAGGCACGCTCGAAGTCGCGTTCGCGCGCGATCGCAACGGCAAGATCAGTGCGCTCGACTGGCGGCAAGGCATCTTCGAAGCGCCCGCGACGCGCGATGACTGGTAGATTTCTTGCGAGAGCGGCCATCGATCGCCGCTCTTGCTTTTCGCGATTGCGAATGGTCGCATGAGTACATGACCAGGCTCAGCGTCAACATCAACAAGATCGCGGTGCTGCGCAATTCGCGAGGCGGCAACGATCCCGACCCCGTCCTCGCCGCGCGCGCTGCGCTGGCCGCGGGCTGTAACGGCATCACGGTGCATCCGCGTCCGGATCAGCGTCATATCCGCGTCGACGACGTCGCGCGAATCGCGGCCGTGCTCGGTAGCGCCGAATACAACATCGAGGGCAATCCGTTCGCGCCGCCGCGCGGCAGTTATCCGGGATTGATCGAACTCGTGCGTCGCATCCGGCCAGCACAAGTGACGCTGGTGCCGGACGGCGATGTGCAGGTCACGTCCGATCACGGCTTCGATGTCGGCCGCGATGGCGCCCGGCTCGCGCCGCTGGTTCGCGCGTTCAAGGAATGCGGCTGCCGTGTCAGCCTGTTCATGGATGCGAACTCGCCGGATATCGAGCGCGTTGCGGAAATCGGCGCCGATTGCATCGAGATCTACACCGGTCCGTACGCGCATGCGTTTGCGCGCGGCGACGCGTCACGCGAGCTCGATGCGTGCGCGCGGACCGCCGAAC